>DATMMJ010000630.1:0-2767 GCA_035569795.1 Puia sp.
AACTTACAATTTTCTAAATAATCTGATAGTGCTTGTTTAACTGCATCCATATTTTCAGGTTTTGCTTTTCGGATATCTTTAAATGCTGTTCTCAGCGTGTCAGCATATCTTATTATCGAGTCGTAGTTTTTCGGCACGCTAAAAGTCATAATTCCCCTTGTATTATTAATTTTCTTGTAGGGCCAATAATGCCAGCCAATATTATTTTTTTCAAGCAGTATCCTGAAACTCTTTATCCAATCATCCGTATTCTCACCGGTTTCGCCACAGTATATAGGCACATTATATTTATTACTAAAATCGATATAGTCCTGAATCACTTTTTGTGTTGGCTCTGTCCAGTATTTATGAAAAGTATATACTACTTTGTCATCAAAAGGCGGACCGAATATCCCGAAATTCGAATCCCATTGTGCGCCTCCAAGAAATACAATATGATTCTTATCAACTGCGCGAATGGCATTTGTAATTCTTTTATAGATAATTTCAAGTAAAGGGTTTAATTTTTCTTTATTAAAATAATGCGCAATGGGTTCATTCAGCAAATCATATCCCATTACTGTTGTTTCGTTTTTATAATGATCCGCAATTGCTTTCCAGATGGATGTACACAATTGGCGGCTTGCTTCATCCTCAAACAAAAACGGATACCCGTAACCATCGTCAATGTTGTCGCCAGTTTGTCCGCCGGGAGCACAATGCATATCAAGAATGACAAACAAGCCTTCTGTTTTGCACCATGCAACCGCACTGTCAAGCAGTTTAAAACCTCTCGCAACACCTCTTCCGCCGAGATAATCTTCATCAGTAAATAACCTGTAGTTGAAGGGGATTCTTATCGAATTAACGCCAATGGCTTTCAAATAATGAATGTCAGCTGCCGTGATGTAGGCATTCAAATAATTCTCCCAGAATATTCTTGCTTCTCCCGGCCCAATTAATTCGGTGAAGGCTTCATTGATAAGCCTTGGTGAATTAGCATTGTTGAATTTAAACATGTATCCTTCCGGAACTAGCCAGTTGCCCAAGTTAGTTCCCTTTATCAGAAATGGTTTTCCATCAATACCGATGGTCTCTTTGCCATTTACTGAGATAAATTTCTGTGCATGCACAAGAAATGAAAAAGAAAATAAAAATGAAAAAAATACTGTAACCGATTTTAGTTTCATAAAATTTATTTAGATACTGCTGTTAATTTAAAATCAGTGCTAGTCAGCCAATTGCTGCAAGATAAATTTTCTTTTTGCACGGAAACTTTTTATGTCTGTATCATACTTTGCAAATTCATAAACAACCTGTCGGCAGATTTCTCTTGCTATCGCAGGTTTTTTTTCTTCGAGCATTTTCAACAATTCATAATCAACAATACCATCGCGCATTGCTTCCAGGCGAATGGAGCTTAAAATTTTTCCATTTCCCGGATACGTTATAAAAGCATCACCACCCGGCATTATATTGCCTGCTTCAGGAATAATGCCCGAAGTTTCTTCAAGGCAATTATCGCTCCAGAAATCCCAGCCCCAGTGCAGATAACCTGTTGCACCAAAGCGAAAATTGATCCAGTGCAAAATGCGCGTTTTGATCAATGGCAACTCAATAAAACGATTGGCATAATCGCCTGCCGGCGCAAGGCAGGTATAGAACCAGATTTCGTTGCCCGCATTTTTTCTTTCTGTATAAAAATTGTAATTGCTGTCGTAAAAATCCAATTGCGGCACCCACACATCTACTGTGTTGTTCACACCATGAGAATGGACCGCATCAATAAGTTTGATATCAGGCGATATCGATTTGATGTAAGAGGCGATGGCTGCATAGGTTTTTTCATTTCCCGGTTCCGGTTCATCGCAAATATGCTGCATATAGATTTTGTCCCATCCTTTTTCTTTAAGGTGGGTTAAGAGTGCAGGAATAAATTGCCTGTAAAAATTTTGTGCTTCTGCCTCTGTGATTGCAATATTCCTGAACTTAAGGGAATCGTTCTTAAAATATGGAGTATTTACACCAAACTGTGCATACCAGTTTCCCATCCGGCCTCCGATATGACCGCCTTCAATGCGGCCGAGGGTGCCTTCATCTATAAATACCTGCACAAATTGGTCGAACTTAGAAAAATCAAAAGAGAATTTATCCTTATTCAAGGTGATTCCTGTTAATGAAAACACGGGAGTCATAATTACGTTCTGATCATACTCTTTCATTTTCTTTGCAACAACATGAAGCCATTTCCAGTAATTGCCGGAAAATTCAACAGAATCTTTCCCACCGCTCAATTGTTTTAACTGACTTTTTCCTAAACCAAACCAATTGGTAACCCATAAGCTTGTTTTATTGACCGTGACGTTATAAACATTAACTCTAAATCGTTTTGTCAATACAAACATTTGCCCCTCAATATTCCCCGTTAGCTTTAATGCACCGGCATAACTTCCCCGGGGAACATCAGTAGGAATATTAATTGTAATCCAAATTGGCTGTGTAGTGAAATTACGTATGTCCATTGACGTGGTATCCAATATCGGATCAGGATAAAAACCGGAAACAGGATTGAGTTTGTCTTTTGAAGGATTTGGCAATGGCCTACCAACCCTTGTGTAGCCGACAAAACCAATAGTAATATTATTAGAAAAAAAACTTGTCTCACTTGCAAGTTGAGTTGCAAATGCTTTGACATGCTTCAACGTTTTTGTACTTCTTACGGCAAACTGAAAACTTGCATGTTCACCACGGGCAACGTCAGCAACAGCATCTGTCTGCTCAAAAAATG
>DATMMJ010000631.1:0-3373 GCA_035569795.1 Puia sp.
CGTCTCCGGCCTTGGTATCAGCACATTTTCATCAACATAAAATTTCATTGCTGCAAACCATGCTTCGTGCAAAATATATTGCACAGGTTTGTGAGACAATAATTGTTCCGTGTAGTTTTTTAGCAATGCTATTTTTGGTAAAGTGAGTGGCAGGTTTTTATTTATGATGCGGTCAATTTTTCTCCATCCAGTGATGTGCTCCATTACCAGGGCAGTAATGGCAGCAGCTTCCCGGTCATCATAGATGCCATGCAATGTAGAAAGCAATTGTTGCTGCGCTTCGTGGATCGTCATGCGGCAAACTTAAATAATTTACATTTGTGTATTTCACGAGAAAGGGTAACAAGCATAATAAAGAGACAAAGTATATTTATTTTCCCCTCTTTAGTCTGCCATGCCTCTAATAAAATCTAAAAGGTTTGCAAATTGGAGAAATATATATGCAGCGCTGCCTGCAGCTTGCAAGGCAAGCTGCAGGCTATGTTGCGCCAAATCCTATGGTAGGTGCTGTTTTGGTGCACGACCAAAGGATTATCGGAGAAGGATTTCATCACCGCTATGGGCAGGCACATGCAGAAGTACACTGCGTCAATTCAGTTAAAAAAGAAGATGAGCATCTCATTGATCAATCCATTCTATATGTTTCGCTAGAACCTTGCGCTCATTTTGGTAAAACACCCCCATGTGCGGATTTGATCATTCGCAATAAAATACCCAAAGTGATTGTAGGCTGCCGCGATCCTTTCAAAGAAGTGGATGGCAAAGGGATTGAAAAATTATTAGCAGCAGGGATCGAGGTGGAATTGGGGGTACTGGAAAAGGAGTGTACTGAGGTGAATAAACGTTTTTTTACATTTCATAAGAAACGTCGCCCATATATCATTTTGAAATGGGCGCAAAGCCATGACTCAAAAATAGGGAGCATTAACGGCCGGAGGGTGCTTATATCAAATGAATTTACAAACCGTATTGTTCATAAATGGAGAGGAGAAGAAGCGTCTATTTTGGTTGGCACCAATACGGCAATGCTTGATAACCCAGAATTGAATGTGAGGTTGTGGAACGGACAAAATCCTGTGAGACTTTTGGTGGATAGAAATTTGCGACTACCCACATCGCTCAAAATATTTAACACTGATGCAAAAACGATAATTTTCAATACAATTAAGCATGAACAAACAAATCATCTGCTTTATTATCAGGTTACTAATCAGCAGAGCATTGTTCAGCAAATTGTTCATGCATTATATCAGTTAAAAATTCAAAGTGTGCTCGTGGAAGGCGGGGCAAAGCTGCTGCAGTCCTTCATTGATGAACAGATGTGGGACGAAGCGAGAGTAATTGAGAATCGTGAATTAATCATTACGGACGGATTGAATGGACCGGTATTGACTAACGAGGAATTATCTGGAAGCGAAAAAATATTTTCCGATTCTATTCAATATTACAAAAACCTAAACGCCTAAAATGCTTTACCTCCTCGGAAGTATCGTGCTTACATCCTACCTCACGCTTTGTTTTAAAGTTATTCAAAAGTACCATATCGAGCCATTTCAGGCTATTCTGTTCAACCACTTCAGTTGCGTGATAACAGGCTCATTTTTCAATGGCGGGTTCCCGATTCATAGAGAAACTATTCACGAGCCATGGTTTAAATATGCCCTGTTGATGGGGGCAATGTTCATTTCTATTTTTAATGTTGTTGGTTTTACTGCACAAAAAATCGGTGTTGCTGTTGCTTCAGTAGCAAATAAATTGTCGCTTGTCATCCCTTTTGTTTTTTCTGTTTATTTGTATAATGAAAAAATAACAGCATTTAAGATCTCCGGTATTTTTATTGCATTGATTGCGGTTGTACTCACCTGTTTGCCTGCAAGATCAGACGGTTCAGGAATTAAAAACAGCAAGCTTAGTCCGATCTTACTGGTCATAGTTCCTACCATTCTATTTTGTAGCAGCGGATTACTAGATACTTTGATAAAATTTGTGGAACAGCATTTCCTGAACCAAACCAATAGCAATGCTTACCTGATCACAGCATTTGCTGTGGCTGGTACTATCGGGTCCGTTGTGCTCAGCATTCTTTTACTAACAGGCACCCAAAAATTTTCATACAAAAGCATTCTTGCAGGCATTTGCATTGGTGTGCCAAATTATTTTTCCATCTGGTGCCTGGTAAAAGTGCTGAAAGAGCATGCGGGAAATAGTTCTGCCGTTATACCGATTAATAACATGGGAATCGTGTTGTTTAGTTCGGTAATGGCATGGATCCTTTTCAAGGAGAGATTATCAGCATTAAATTGGGCAGGGATTATTTTATCACTTGGTGCTATCGCACTCATTGCTTATGGTTGACTATGCCAGAAGACGATTTTTACTATACAATTGAAACTTCCGGCTCCGCTGAAACAAAAGAGCGGGGCAGCAAATTTATCGCATATGCCTATCCCACAGTAAATGTGGATGATTTTAAAAAGCATTTCAATGAGTCAAGAAATAGTCATCCCAAGGCAACACACCATTGCTTTGCGTACCGCATAGGGATTGATGGGAACATTTTTCGCGTTAGTGACGATGGCGAACCATCGGGTACGGCAGGTAAGCCGATATTAGGCCAAATAGATAGTAAGAAACTCGTGAACATCGCCGTGATTGTTGTGAGGTACTTTGGAGGCACCTTGCTTGGTACCCCCGGATTGATAAGTGCCTATAAAACTGCTGCAGCACTGGTGCTTCAAACCCTGCCATCCGTAAAGAAAAATATTGAGGAGGAAATCCGCTTGGAGTTTGACTACACTTTAATTAACGTGATGATGACCTTGGTGAAGCAAAACAGCTGTAGAATAGTGAGTCAGGAGCTCGAGTTATTCTGCAATATGCATATTGCCGTCCCTAAGAATAAAGCGGAGCAAGTCACCAGGATATTTAAAGGGCTGCATAATGTGGGGGTAATAAAAATAGGTTCGATTTAATTTTTTTTTCTTTAAGATTGCCAACTAAATAAAGAAATAATTGCAGAACCCAAGCCTAATCGCTATCTTAGGGACGACTCTTTTTTTTTAACCCAAATCGATTGTCATGAACACCAACAAATTTCTTTTGTCCGGTATCGCCGGCACCGTTGTATATTTCCTTTTAGGATGGCTGGCATACGGGGTGCTACTTATGGATTTTTTTATTAAACACGCGGGCCCTGCTATCGGCGTAAACCGGGCCGCCGAAAACATGCTTTATCTATACATTATTCTCGGCAACCTTCTTTTTGGTTTTTTGCTTGCTTACATTTTCAGCAAGGCAGCCATTGTAACTGCCAGCAAAGGGCTAGTTACAGGTGCGATTGTGGGTTTTTTGACAACCGCATCTTTTGGTTGCA
>DATMMJ010000632.1:0-3226 GCA_035569795.1 Puia sp.
TTGGTTACTATTTTCTGCTTGCCCGCATATTCATTTTTGCGCTTTTCCAGCTCCTGCTGGATGGAAGCGATTGCGCTCGCGTCATTTGCTTGTTGCGCATGCAACAATTGCTTGTTTAGCCTGTCAATATGATCCATGGAAGCGAACACTGGCTTATGTGTGTGTCCTGAAATAAAAATTAGGTTGTGCTGAGTTGCAGACCATTCGTGCATGATGATATTGTGTTTGTCGGTTAATTCAAACGAAGTGGCAGGCGTGTTTATACTAATCTGCAGGTAGCGCTGGATTGGCGTCCATATATTGGCTACAACCCAGGCGCTGAACGGATTGCCATCGCTGCGCAGATCGCCCTGATGGCCATGGGCAAGAAAAATGGAATAGGCCTCCCCACGATAAGTCGTTTTGAAAAGTATCCCTTCATATACTTTTAATATGGGCCCGAATACAGGCACGAGGAATATTTTTTGTTGTAACCTGTATTTCCATTCTAAATCGTGATTACCAAAAATGCGGTAATAGTGATATCCTTCTTCAAATTTCTTTTCAGCTGCAAAGCAGTTCCCATTTTTAGCCATCACTTTTTGGGGCGTATTCTTCCAAAGTTCTTCACAATCGCCAAGATTCACGAATTGAAATCGCTGGGCATAGTAATAACCAAGCGCAGACAGATAATTTTGTTCTGCACCCCGAAAGTCATCTGCATTATCCCTAGCGCCTTTATGCTGATCCGAAAAAACAATAATCCTGTCACGGCTTAGGTCAAGGGGTTTTATTAATCCTCTGTTTTTTTTGCCTGCGCGAATTTTTTTTAATAGTCTGTTGAGCGAAACAAATACATCCATCTTCTTTGGTGAAGAAGAAACTTTTTGCGCAAGCAAGGTGATGGGCTTACCCAGTAGCCATTTTAAAAACTTTCTCAATAGATTGTAATTTTTAAAGCTTCAGGTCAGGAGTAAAAAATCAAAGACAAAATAAATGTAATGTATTTTACATCGATTATTCAAGGAAGGCGTTTTCCGAAACGATCACCGAAGCCCTCATTAAAGGGCCAAATCCACGTTTAAGCATCCCGGATTGATTTGTTCCCAAAACAATGGCTTGCTACCTGCTTTGGAACGAAAAACAGGAACTGTTTTCAAAAAAATTTTATAATTTTAGGCTGTAAATTGACTGCAAAAATCTCAAAGAGTGAAACTGAACAGGGTATATTATAAGCATCTCCGGAAATCTATTTTCCTCGTTGTTGCCGGGCTTGGGTTTCTTATGTATGAAGGATATCCGAATGGGCAGCAAAATGACAATTTTTTTATTCTGGTCATGGTTGTCCTTTCTGCTTTTTTTGGGTTTATAGGTATCATCATGCTTTTCGCCAGATATGACAAAGGAATTAAGTTCAGGAGGAAATTTGCTTATTGTTTTTTTGGGGTGGCTAATTGCGCCATCGGCCTGATCAGTATGCCGTTTTCTATACTGCACAGAGCCGGGATACTTTCCATATTGATTTACATTTTGGGGTTTTTAATTGGTGCAGTGATACTCATAGACATTTTTTTTGGCAAAAGAACCATTAGACATGAGACCGAAGTGCTGATCTCATAATAGTATACTGGTTGGTTTTTTTGCGCACTTTTCCGTTCTGATTTTATAAAAAATACAAGACTATTTATGCAGCGATTTCTCCTGATCTCAGGCTTTGCTTTGCTTTTTGTTGTTGAAATATTACATGTGTACTTCATCATGCCTTTTCCTGGCAGTCAGCACGGGCAGACCATTGATATTGCTTACAAGCTTAGCAGAAATATGTATTGGGCAAGATTTGCTGGATTTTGCCTTATTGCCTATCCATTAGTGCAAGTATTGCTTCTCGATAAAATGTGGAAAAAAATCGTGCTATGTCTTGTAGTGGCATTGTATGCCGCGATTTTTTTCTTTTTCAATTTCCGTTTTGAAGCAGATAAAATGTTTTACCAGCCCAAGAATAAAAATTTTGCAATCTTAAAAAATAATAAAGTTGACAGCAGTAAACTGGTAATTGGTGTTGCAATCAATGGAGAAGCTAAAGCCTATCCTATACAAATTATTGGCTATCACCATCAGGTGCAGGACACGGTTGGCGAAGTGCCTGTAATGGTTACATATTGCACGGTATGCAGGACTGGCAGGGCTTTCAGCCCAATTGTGAACGGCAAAAAGGAAACATTCAGATTGGTTGGTATGGACCATTTTAATGCTATGTTTGAAGATGCTACGACAAAAAGCTGGTGGCAGCAGGCGACTGGTGTCGCAATCGCTGGACCGCTGAAAGGAAACGCCCTCAAAGAAATTCCATCATCCCAATCAACTCTGGCTGCATGGATGAGGCAGCATCCAAATTCAACTATTCTCCAACCAGACACACTATACACTAAAGATTATGATGACCTTGCTGACTATGACAAAGGCACGCTAGAAAGCGGTCTGGAGAAAAGGGATTCTGCGTCATGGAAAAGGAAGTCCTGGGTGGTTGGGATAGCAGATGGTGAATATGCAAAAGCATATGACTGGAATGAACTCATAAAAAATAAAATCATTCAGGATTCTTTGCCAGGCTTGCCCTTGATAATCGTACTTGAAAAAGACACCGTTACATTTCATGCATGGAATAGAGAAGTGGGTGGCAATAAACTTCAGTTCAATAAAAGAATCCATCTAGAATTATTTAGCGATGCAAACACTAATTCTTTGTGGAATATGGATGGGGAGTGTGTGGAAGGCATATTGAAAGGTCAAAAATTAAGATCAGTTCAAAGCTATCAGGAGTTCTGGCATTCCTGGAGCACTTTTCATCCTGGCACAAAAAAATAGCATTTGAAGGATATTCATGGACACAGGATAAAACAGTAAAAATGATTTTCTATTTTGTTACTGTGTTTTTTTGCTACTTGCTTTCCATCTGCTGCCAGGTAGGCAAACTGTACGGGACAATTTTTTTTGCAATGGCGGATGCAGAGGTGTGACTGTACTGTTTCGGTTGATTCGCTCCAATTCCTGATAATATACGCTTTGTCCCTTCAAAAGTTAATAAGACATACCTACCGCGCATGAACGGGTTGTCGATGGAAATATTTTGAGCGTTTAAATCAGCCGCTAAATGATACGATTATGATTATCATCCCTTCAACAAATAATGATGTCACGGCCCTTGTGCTACTTGTAAATAGCGCCTACCGGGGCGAAGGCTCTAAAA
>DATMMJ010000633.1:0-5535 GCA_035569795.1 Puia sp.
GCAGGTGCTTCTTCAGATAAATCTAATGATGGTATTTTAAACAACACCCTTGGACTGCTGGGTATTTCGTATGCTGTGCCGATTAACCGCAATGAAACTTATTTGAGCGCAGGTTTTCAGACAGCCTACTATCAAAGCAGATTGAATTTGAACGGCGTTAGCAATGCATTTGGGGATCAGTATAACAGCTATGGCCCAATTGAAAATGGAATAAGCAGCGACAGGCTTTCAACGGGCTGGTCGTACAGCCATTTTAATATCAACACAGGCGTTTCTTTGTTCAATAATTCAACGCACAACAAATGGTATGTCGGCGTTTCTGCTCTCCAGGTGAATAAGCCGCACACTGATAAACTAAAAACCGATTCTCTTCGTTTAAAGGTTGGAGTGAGTATTCAAGGAGGTTATAAATATGTTACCTCAACAGATGATGAGGTTGCTTTTTATATGATCATGAACTGGCAAGGCCCGGCATATCGGCATTTTTATGATGTTTCTTATGTAAAATCGTTGCCAACAGTCCAGGGTGGGGCGGCAGTTGGTTTTGGTTTAGGTTACAGGTATGACGATGCAATCGTTCCTAATATTGAGTTGAGGTACCAGAAATTAATTTTAGGTCTTTTATACGATATAAATATTTCAAGCATCAGTGCATCCGGGATTAGGAGGAATGGACTTGAACTGGCCTTACGTATGGATTTCTAATGTAAAAAATCTGTTGAAATCGAATATCTGTTCACGCAATGAAAAGCAAAAAATTACGACCCATGACTAAGTTAATGGTCTGTTTGGCCAGCATCTTGATGGCTTCACATGCCCTTTTCGCCCAAGACACTACTACCATCGCATCTGACAGGATAGTCTATGATACTTCACAAAAGAAGGCATCTGATACCTTAAGCCATGGTGCGGACACCGCCAAGAAAAAAGATGCGGATACTGCCCGCAAAAAAGCCGATGATATCAAGTTGGTAGTAGATAAAACGGAGCCCACTAAAGTAGGCAGCAATGAAGACTGGGACACCAGATGGTTCATCTCTCCACTATTCAAATTTCAGGTGCAGGATTTCGGGATGCTTGAAAAAAACCATTTTGGGTATTTAAGCAATGCCAACAATCTTTCCCTACTTGACCGAAGCAATATTTCAGCATCACTATCTGCATATAAAAATATTACCAGCCATTTATCAGCGAGCGCAGATATTGGCCTCGCTTATGGGCATGTCACCAGCACCGATGTGCTTGTGGCTAGCACAACTCCTAAAACTTACAATCTGCTTAACGCTACGGTGTTTTATCATTTATTAAGCGGCCACTATAAACTGCAGCCATTCGTATCAGTTGGCATCAATGATCTCATAGGAGATGCATCCTATATGAGTGCGCCAATTGGTGTTGGCCTAAAATTCCATTCCAACAGGATAATGGTTATGGGTCAGGCAGCTTATGGCTATGGGGTAACCAAAAATATTGCTAACACCATAATGTATAATTTGTGCCTCTATGTTCCGATCAACCATAAAAAGAAAAAACAGGATGATCTTGCCGCAAATGAAAGCAAGAGCAAGGATGATTCGACAAAAAATGCGAAGGGTGTGAAAAATGACAAGGACAGTTCATCATTAAAAAATGGAGTCGTAAATAACATTAACATCACGATCAATATGGATTCTGCCATGAATGCGCAAAGAGGCAAGAATGGTGGAGGCAAAGGAAACAATAATGGGCATAATAAGAATGATGACGATTTTTCTGATAACCCATCTGATGATCAAAATAGTGGTAATGCAGGCAGCCAAGGCCTCAAAGCCTTTAACTACCAAGATTTCACTGTGGATGATTTTGAGGTGGACAGTGTGGATGGCAAAGCGGTGGTGAAATTCGTAATCTATTTTGAGTTCAATCAGTATGACCTTAATTCCAGCGCGTTCAACAGGATTGATAAAGTGATTGCCCGCATTCGCAAGGACAAGACTTTGCAGGTAGATATCAGAGGCTTCACCGATAATGTAGGTACCAATGAGTTCAATCTGTTCTTATCCAGGAAAAGAGCGCAGGTAGTATTTGATTACATGAACAGCAGAGGGATTGCTTCTGAGCATATGTTGTCAAGATTTTACGGGAAAGAGAACCCGGTAGCTGACAACGCTAACCCGAATACATCCTGGCTGAACAGGAGGGTAGAGATTCTCATCCGTGAAAAAGATACTGCGGTGCCAGAGGTCAAATTGCCAATGCCGCGAAACTTAAGAAAATAAAAAATAAAAAGGGCTGTCGTGAAACGGCCCTTTTTTATTTGTCCTGCTTCTTTTGAATAATATCTTAATGGTAGCCGCTGACGTTACATCTGGGGAACTACCCACAGCAATGGCTGAACGAAAATAATATTGCAAAGAGAAATTGGAAAATAACGGATTTTCTTAACTCATTTCTTATATCAAGTTTTTAGCACATAAAAATATTTCGCTTTTTTGTTTGATTTTTTTTCTTGTTAAAAAACACCAAGTCATTGATAGGAAGCAAATGGTAAGAATTCGCAGCGCGATCGGGATTTTTGTTTTAAAGGCTTCCAAAAAACAATCACTCCTGTATTGATAAGAAATCTCGAAACCTGTGGCTATAGGTAAATTGGATTCACAGGTTAGTGTATTCAAAACGCTGGCAGGGGGCTTTCGGGAAATGCCTCTATGGCTGATTGAGGTAAAAGAGTAGTTTAAGAAGCTATTGAAGAAATTGGAAGGAATGATAGATCTGAGGTGAATAAAGATTTCTTTTGTAATTCGTCCTTGGTAGTTATCTGGACAAAATCATTTCACACGCAGCTAGAACCGCCTGTTTCGTAATTCGCATCGATGCAGCAAGCTGAGCCGGATATCCTACCGGGTTCCATACATTTTCCTCCCCTAGCCAGTATTGCTACTGCTATTAACAATAGCTACCCATTGTAATCCAGCACCTTTTCCATCTCCATGCTTCTTGAACCTTTGATAAGGAAATATCGGTCCTGGAAATTTTCATTCTGGAACCATTGGCGTGCCTCAGCCGATGTTTTAAAAGTTCTAAACGAAGTTGGCAAACGCAGAAAATCTCCACCAACCAGAATCACTTCCTCCCAAGAATATTTTTTGATGAGATCAAGGAGTTTTTTATGTTCCTCCAAGCTTTCCTCTCCAAGCTCGGCCATTGCACCGAGCATTAAAATCTTTTTATCGGCATGCAGCTTCGCGAAATTTTCAATGGCAGCCTTCATGCTGCTTGGATTGGCATTGTATGCATCCAAAATGATTTTGTTGGTTTCTTTTTCTATCAATTGAGAGCGGCTATTGGATGGGATATAATTCTCCACGGCTGATTTTATTTTTTCATCAGCCACATTAAAATATTTTCCGACCGCTACAGCTGATAAGATGTTCGGTAGGTTATAGTCTCCTACTAACTGCGAAGAGATTTTTTTTATTGAACTTCCTTTTGTCATTTCAACTTCAACAAATGGCTCGCTCTTGGCTACAATCCCTGTTATATCTGCATTGTGAGTCCCATATTTTAATATTTTTGGAATTCCCTGGCTCATGCTGCGGAGGTAGTCATAATCCCACATCACAAAAGCAGTCCCATTGTGCGCTCTTAAAAAATCGTAAAGCTCACCTTTGCCTTTTTTAACGCCTTCAATGCCACCAAAGCCTTCGAGATGGGCTTTCCCGGCGTTTGTGATGATGCCGTGCGTTGGCAATGCATATGTACAATACCCTTCAATTTCTTTTTGGTGGTTCGCGCCCATTTCTATCACTGCTATCTGGGCATCTGGTTTGATTTTTAAAACAGTAAGCGGGATGCCAATGTGATTATTCAAATTGCCTTGCGTTGTATAGGTTTTGTAAGATGCAGACAACACGGCATGAATAAGCTCCTTTGTAGTAGTTTTTCCATTGCTGCCGGTGATTGCGATAAAAGGTATATGGAATTGTAGGCGATGGTATTTTGCAAGCTGCTGCAAGCTGGTCAGCACATCTTCAACCAAGATGATCTTTTCTGAAGATTCCGCATTTGCAGGCTCATCTGCAATCACATAGGCTGCGCCTTGGTCCAGTGCCTGTTTTGCAAAGAGATTGCCATTAAAATTTTTTCCTTTCAGCGCAAAAAAAATGTCTCCCGGTGCAAGCTGTCTTGTATCGGTCTGTACAGACGGGTGATTTTTAAAAATACTATATAATTTTTCAATAGAAATCATGGTTGACAAACCTACAGGAAATACTAAAACGCGCAAATTTTATTCGCTGGCTTTAAACATCCAACCTTTTTTGGTAGAAAGGATCTGGCTCATTGAGATGATCTCTCTGGTTCCAGTGTATAAGGGTAGAGCATAAATGACAAAGCCATCCTTTTTGGATGGCTTCGTTTTTTCTAGAAGGATTTATTATTATTGCTTGCGCGAATTCTGTTTTCTTTGCTTGTAGTTTATGCCGGTTTGCCTTCCGTTCCCTGCAGGGCTACCAACCCTATCCATGGCGCAGCGGAAACCAACGGTTGAGCTGGCCTGATCTTCTTCCATAAAGCGGCGGGCTCCTGGGCTGAGCCAGTAAGCACGGTCGTTCCAACTGCCGCCTTTTACTACTCTTGATTTATCACTGATGAGCGTCGTAAAGCCGTAGCCGTAGTGGCTCGCTGAATCTGTGTTGTATTTTACACCCATAACCAGTGAATCACCATCTAAATAATTGATAACATTGCCTTTTTGATAGTTACGGCGACTTTTGCTTTCATCGTCAGTCACATCGCGCATCTTAATGCGGCCCAAACTGTCCCTTTCGGCTTTATTCTCTTTGCCAAGATCAACCGTTTCGAATTTGTTACCACGGAATGGGGCAACATCATCCACGTCAATATTTGACATTGGACGGTAAACGTCTTGTACCCACTCGCTCACATTGCCAGACATATTATAGATGCCAAAACCATTGGGGAAGAAGGAACTAACAGGCGCTGTATACACGGCGTTATCATTCAGCCCGCCTGCAACGCCCATGTTATCACCAGAACCGCGCTTGAAGTTTGCAAGGAAAGTCCCCTGCCAGGATCCGTGACGTGTGTCGCGCAGACCGTTCACGTTGGTGCTCCATGAGTATACTTGTTTGTTAACTATCAACTCTTCACCGCGCTTGCTGTCTTTTTTACTGGGTATCGGGTTTTGATTGATATATCCCAATGCGGCATATTCCCATTCGGCTTCCGTGGGCAGGCGATAGTTAGGCAATAATATGCCATCTTCGAAAGTCACCTGAGTTCTTGGAGTACCGTTCGGGTTTTTTAATGTATTCTTCTTTGATTTTGCAGCAGCACCAGGTGTAGGCTGGTATTCACCCAAAAGATAAGCTTTAGTGTTGAAGTTTTCCTGGCCGATGCCTTGAACGTTTTTTAATGAATTCTTATTGATGAAACCTTTGTCAACCAGCGCTTTTTCGTTCACGCGGTCGCTTCTCCACATGCAAAAATCATGTGCTTGCCTCCAGGTCACACCCACAACTGGGTAATAATTGT
>DATMMJ010000634.1:0-4333 GCA_035569795.1 Puia sp.
ATGGGAAAAATGAAACATACCCAAAAAAGACAACCCAGTTTTTTTCACACTTGATTTTCCCATTATCGATATCCAGTAAATAGCTCAAGGTCCTGAAAGTAAAAAAACTAATACCTAAAGGAACGATGATATTCAAAGTATGCACGTTTAACCGTACCCCGAGGAGTTGAAATGCATCTCTAAATGAACTGATAAAGAAGTTGAAATATTTAAAGAAGACCAGACCTCCCACACCTTGGACCAAACCAACATAAAGCAGTAATTTTTTGTACGCGGGATTTGAAGTTTTTTCTATATAGATACCTAAAAAGAAATTCAAGGCAGAGATGCCAACCAGATAAGACAAAAAGCGCAGGTCCGACCAGGCGTAGAACACGTAGCCTGCTAAAAGCAGAAACAGGTTCTGCAGCTTGAGATTTTTGTTAAAGACAAACCAGTAAAAAGCAAAAAACAAAATAAAAAAGAAAAGGAATGTAAAAGAGTTAAAAATCATAAATGGTTTATTTGATGTTCGTCCCGGCGTTAATCACCATATCGATCCCATTTATTTGGCTGGACGCATAAGCGAGGAAGAGCACCGCTTCTGCCGTTTCATCCACGGTGAGTATCTTCTTTAAAGGGTGCGCACCAGCGATTTGTTCTATTATGCGGTCATCGACATCCCGAGTAAGGTTTGTTTGCATGAAGGAAGGTGAAACAGAGTTGGACGTGATATTGAATTTTATATTTTCTGTTGCCCAGGATTTCACAAGAGATGCCATATAGGCTTTGTTCGCTACATAAACGGATGACCCTATTGGCGGAGTATTCAGTAAGAATGAGGTGAGGACCGTGATTATTTTTCCGCTTTTTTTCTTTCTGAAATGGTTGATTGCTTCCTGTGTCAGGATAATGGAAGGGATTACGTTGCAATAAAATTCTGCGGAAAAATCCTCTTCGGGAATCTTGTGGAAATACGTTTTGATGGGTTCTCCTAAGTAAGCATTGTTTACGAGAACATCCAGACGAAGCTCAGCTATCCTCTGTTTTAAAGAACTAACGCTCGAAGGATCTTTGAAATCGCATTTAATAGGAAAAGCATTTGTGAAACGGGCCTCGATTTTTTTTGCATTCTCTGCTGATTTGCTGAATGTAAAATAAACGCTGTTGGCCTGGTCTTTTGCAAAAGCCTTTGTAATGGCTTCCCCTAAACCGGAAGCGCCGCCTGTAATGAGTATATTCATTTTAAAATCCCAATTTGAATTTTACCTTTAGCCACTGTTTTTGTTTCTGCGTTCTTGAATTCGAATTTTAATTCAATGGCATTCACTGATTCGTAAATGCCACTTACCACTGCTTTAAATTTAAGCTCATCATTTAAATAGACCGGATTTTTAAATTGAATTTCTTGCGAAAGGATGACTACATTTTTTATGGGCAGGGATTCTCCAATAAAATAAGACAAAAACCCATTTAGGATGTTTCCATGCATCACTTTTCTTTTAAATCCTTTTTCCGTAGCAAACTGGTCACTTGTATGCAATGGATTCCGGTCTTTGAACAAATGAATGAATGTATTATATATTTCATCTGAAACAATGAAACTTTCATCAAATGTATCTCCTGAATTAAACATCATATACCTTTTCCTTGAATACAGGTTATCATTTCGCCTACATTATTCCATCCCTGGATTTCTTTTGAAGTGAAGCGGATCTTAAAATGCTTTTCTATCGCTACCACGAGTTGTATATGACTTAATGAATCCCACTCCTCAATATCCTTTGCTGTGGTGTCATCAGTTAACACAATCCCTTCGGTATCCAGAATATCTATAAATACGTCCGTAACCTGTTTTAAAATCTCTTTTCTTTCCATAACGTTTATGATCTTTTAGTGATGAAGGTTTTCTTATTTTCATACTCTGGCACATCAAGCACCCAAAAAACACCTGATTGCTCAAACCCAAGGCTTTTATAATGCTCTTTTACCATCTCATTTTTAGCCGTCGGGATATGCTCTCCTTTTAAAGTGGTGAAACCGGTTTCTCTCGCAAAATTTGCAATGGTATTTAATACAAAATGTTCCATGCCCCGTTTCAAAACCCGGCAACTCATAAACCAGGTATCGATAAACAATGTCCGGTCCCCGTCTTTTTGTAAAATGATTACACAGATCAACCCGTTATCACCAAACTTATCCTCCAGGGTAAATGAAAAGGTAAAATGATCCTGAGATGAAGCGAGTGACTGGATATCTGCATCTGTATACCGGACAGTTCTCAGATTGAATTGATTGGAACGCTGCGAGAGTTGCGCAACCCTGGGGGTATTAAACCTATTAAATGGCTCCACTAGTGAAACCATGTTCAGGCTTTTCAGGAAATCATCTTCATTCGTAAATTTCTGCTGGACAGTTGCCCTTTGAGATTCTGTCTGATACAGCTTTGTTCTTTCTCGATCTTCATTTGAAAATGAAATCGTCTCAAAAAGATTTAGCCCATAGAGATATTCTAAATATTCTGCTGGGTCTTCAGGTAGCTCAGGCACGCATATTTCAGGGATGTTCTCCCGCACCAGGTTTCTTTCAAAAGGATTGTCATCTAAAAAAACCATCGAATCAAGACCTATATTCAATATATTTTGAATCCGACGGATATTATCTACTTTGTTTTCCCAGTTGGCAATGAAAACAGCGATATCTTCTAAATGCAAAACCATATCGGGATGCTTTTCAAAGGGCTCTTTTGCAAAAGACTCTGTGTTTTTGCTGCAGACAGCTATAATGATGCCCCGGTTCTTTAGTTTTTTGACCCAATATTGAAATTCAGTAAAAGCTTTGCCGATACCCAAACTTCCAATCTGGATATTTTCGAGCCCATCATCTCCGATTACCCCACCCCAGGTGGTGTTATCAAGGTCCAAAATGATGCACTTCTTAAACTTTCCATTTAACGCATTGATGATATCCATTGTTTTAGCGGCTACTCTGGGCAGCACGTCAATACTCAATACCATTTCTGAATTGATATAAACAGCAGGCTGAAAAAAATGGGCTTTACCAACCAGGTTTTGAATAGTGGAGATATCGCACAAATAAAAATTGTCATTTTTTGCTGCATATAGCATCAATTCATAATTGAGCTTGCGCAACTGTAGCAAAAAAGAGAAGTCGGTCTTACTAGCATAGTTCCCAAAGACCCCGTCATCAATTTCTGTGTAATTGTAATAGATAACTTTTGCTTTTACGTTACGAGTTAGCGCCTGATATAACGCGTCAATCGATTCAAGTTCATCTGAGCCGAACGAAGTATGTTTTTCTAATTTGAGCTTATTGTATTTGCCTAAAAGCTTGTGAGATGATTGAAACAGGATGACAACTTCTGGCCCAAATGCGTATAATTCAGATGCATTGTCGAAAACCTGGCGCTCTATCTGGTTGAAGTCAGCTTCCCAGATTTGCAAGTCATAGCCATGGTCAAACCCCGTTCCTCTAAGCGCCTGGCTAAGGAATTGCGTGGCAGTGTCACCCAACACAGCCAGTTTGATTTTTTTAAATTTTGAAAAATCCTTTTTTAAATTCTTCTTCAGTTGCGAAAAATCCTTCATTGAGTAAAATACAATTGGTTGCTTTAATTACCTGATCCATAGTCAATATATTCAACACGGGATATTTCAGGGCCTACCTTGATGGCAAGGACACAATACAATAATTTCCGGCAAAAATAACCCGAAACCACGTTAAATATATGCTTATGCTTTTTTTTTAAAGCAGCCAAATATCACTCAAATTCTTTCACGGCTTGTTTTTCATATGCCTGGAAGCTGGATAACCAATTTAATTATTGTTGTTATCTTCATTAAGACTACGCTAGTCTTGAGGGATATTTAATAATTTTGGAAAAAAAATAATAAGCACAACATTGATGAAAAGAATTATGCTGTTTTTTTTGAAAAGGAACGCCGGGAAAATCAAAATGCAAAAATTATATGAGACACTATTTCAACTTTCTTTATCGGGAATGAATTACGGCAATGGGGGTGATTTCAAAGAAAGCGGCGAATTGAATGTGCTAAAATTAATTAAGGAAAAACTTATAGGCGAAAAGGCGCTTACGATATTTGATGTTGGTGGAAATGTAGGTAATTATTCTAAAGCAATATGTGATTTTTTTGACAAGGATGTTGCAACAATACATTCTTTTGAGCCCTCAAAAAAAACATTCGAAAAGTTCATTAAGAACACAGAAGGGCTAGCTAATATCATCCCCAATAATTTTGGTTTTAGTGACCGGGAGTCAAGCCTTACTCTTTACACCAATAGTGAAGCTTCCGGATTAGCTTCAGTTTACCAG
>DATMMJ010000635.1:0-7328 GCA_035569795.1 Puia sp.
GAGGCGGTGGGTTTAATAGAAGGAATTTTTAAGTTCAAATAAGATAACTTCTGCCTTAGGCCTGAAGATATAGCGTTGCCCTTCGTGATGGGAGCATATCTTTTGACGACAGCGCCCAGATATATAGCTTTAAATTTCCCATGCTCAGAGCCTCCCTGTGGGGCTTTATTCATTGCCCACTAAAAATGAGGCATTACAATCCTTCATTTTCAACAATGTGGGAAAATCTTTCTTCACAAATCTTCTGAAAGAGAAATTCACCTTCTACATAAATTTTTCACTATTAATGCTTTAGCATAACGCTGCATTTTTGGAATCATTATTTCAATCATTGGCTCTAGAGTATTTTCAAATTATTTTTTAAAACCTAAAACAACTAGGGTATGCGTTTAAAAATATGTATAATATCAAGTATAGTTTTATTCTTGTCGCTGGCCGTCTGCGCTCAGGAAGATAACCAAAGCCATAGCGATGATCCGATGGTCCGCTTTGGCTTCAAGGGTGGCCTCAGCATTGCCACGATCATCAAAACCAATGATAATAATTTTTCTTCTGCACCGCTTTTTGGATTTAATGGTGGCGCAGTGTTGCAATTGCCGATTGGACATGTGATCGCGATTCAACCGGAATTGTTGTTTTCTCAGAAAGGCTACCGGGCAACAGGCAGTTCATTAACTGGAGACTATGACTACCGCCGTTATTTGAATTTTTTGGACATTCCGATTTTGCTGCGCATCAATGCGTCCAAAGATTTTGGGATTGTAATTGGGCCGCAATATTCTTATCTGCTTTCAACACACACAACATTCAGATCAGGCGATAACACCTACCAACAAACGGTGGACAATGAGAACGATAATATCACAAAAAATATTTTTGGTGGCGTGATTGGCGCAGATATAAACGTGAATAGGAACATGTTTATCTATGGCCGTTACACCATAGATTTCAAAAACAATAACGGTGATGGCACGTCGTCCACCCCTCCATATAAAAATCAGGTATTTCAGTTCGGTTTAGGAGTGCTTTTTTAACCAAAAAAGCAGTGAGGGATTTTAGCTGCGGGCTTCCAAGTAAAATGGGGAGCTCGCAGTTTTTCCGCGAAATACCGGCCATGGCTTGCGTCAATGACTTTTGAACCATGCGCGCAAGTAAGACGTGTAAAAAGAGTTACTCCATTTGCATATACAGATTATGCTGGCAGACACTGAGCCTAGTCAAATCCCGTGCGTGAACTGCTCGTGGATATAATCCACTACTTCCGTTAAGCTGTTTGTTTGCTCATACACTTTCAATTGACGGTCAGCGCCGGTACCGGCTTCCAGCATTTTGCTCACCTGGTCAATTGCGGGGCGGCTGCCGAGATCACTTACGACGTCGCTTACAAAGTCTAGTAGTTCATATATCAATACCCGGGTGTTGACTTCTTCCTGCTTGCCGAAATCAATCAGATGTCCGTCAATGCCATAGCGGCTGGCACGCCATTTGTTTTCATTTATCAGTGCCCTCGAGTATTGTATGAAGTTTAGGTTTTGGGAATGCAACTTGTAGATTTTTGCGCAGATGGCCTGGAATAGCGCCGCAATGGTGATGGTCTCCTGAACGGTCATGGGTACGTCGCATATCCGGAACTCTACCGTGTTAAAAAAAGGGTGCACACGAAGATCCCACCAAATTTTTTTCGCATTGTCAATGCAGTTTGTTTTCACCAGCAGCTTCACATAATTTTCGTAGGCTTCGATACTCTCGAAATATTCAGGTATGCCTGTCCGTGGAAATTTGTCGAACACTTTTGTACGAAAAGATTTGTAACCTGTTTTCCTTCCTTCCCAAAAAGGCGAGTTGGTGCTGAGCGCATAGATATGCGGCAAAAAATATCTTGTAGAGTTGGCAATATGGTTAGCCATCTCGCGACTCTGCATCCCCACATGGACATGTAGGCCGAAAATAAGATTGCTCCGGGCTGCTTCCTGCAGCTCGTTGACAATCTCGTTGTAGCGGGCATGGTCTGTTATCAATTGGTTCTCCCAATGGCTGAACGGGTGTGTACCGGAGGCTGCAACCCAGAGACCGAGCGAATCGGCGATGTTAGAAATTGTATTTCTTAGCAGCGCGACATCGTTAAAAGCTTCATCAATGTTCTGGCAAATGTCTGTACCAACTTCTACTACGGCCTGATGCATTTCGGCTTTTACCTTGTCTTTAATGATCTTTTGGCCTTCCTGTACAATCTTTTGTTCGTGGCTTTTCAGTTCCCTCGTGTGCGGGTCAATAACCATGTACTCTTCTTCCACCCCGAGGGTGAAATGTTTATAGTTGATGTTTGACATGTTATTTTATTTAGAAAAGTAATTGACCTAGTCAAATCAATGGTTGTTTCGTGGCGCCGCGTTTAATGTATTCTCCCCAGGTCAGGTTATCGGCATTTTCCTGGTGAGCCAATGCTCTTTCAATCGCGTAGTTGGCAGCAGTCTCCACCACCCAGGTAAAATTCTCTTCGCCAACACTAGTCTTTTCCGCATCAGGTGCTGGGTTGCAGAAATCAATTGCATAAGGCACCCCATCCCTGAGCGCTAGTTCCACTGTATTGAAATCATAGCCTAAATAATGATTGATGCGCAGCACAATTTGCTCCATCTGAACTAACCTTTCCGCAGAGGGAGTAAAACCGGCTACATAGCGCAAGTGATGCGGATTGCGCGGCTCGTAGGGCATGATGCGCACATATTTGCCTCCAATACAATAACAACGGTAGTATTCATCAAAAACTATTTCTTCCTGGAGCAGCATTACCAGTTCGCCCGTTTCACCATGTTTGTGATAAAAATCATTTGCATTATCGACTCGATATACGTTTTTCCATCCCCCGCCTGCAAAAGGTTTCATGTAAGCGGGGAAGCCCACATAATGAAAAATACTTTCCCAATCCAAGGGATATGCAAGGTTTGCAAAGGATTGTTCGTTTGTATCAACAGGATGATCACGTGAAGGCAGAATAACTGTTTTTGGAACCGGAACACCGATTTTTGTCGCAAGGCAATTATTAAAAAATTTTTCATCTGCACTCCACCAGAAGGGATTATTGATAACTGCCGTTCCGCATAGCGCGGCGTTCTTTAAGAAAGCGCGATAAAAGGGTACGTCCTGCGATATGCGGTCAATAATGACGGCATATCCGCTGCTATCACCCTGCACTACTTTTTCGATGCGCACGGGCTCTGCAACGATGCCTTCCACATTTTTGCTGTTTACTCTTTCCACAAACGCCATGGGGAAACTTCTTTCCTTGCCAAACATTACGCCAATTTTTTTCATAACAGTTTAGTTTTATTAAGATCAGTATGTATTAACTACAGTAGCGTTGATACTGGATTCAACTTCCCTCCGAAAATTCGAAAGCACATTATCTTTTGAAACAGTTCGTGACTTTTGTTTCGTTTATTTTATCATAGACAGATAATGCGGGAACATCTCTTTCCAAACTGGCCAGTCGTGGTTTGCGTTGTGTCTGATGTCGAGCCAGTGCTCAATATTTTTTTGGCGCAGGATGCCGCTTAACCGTTCATTGTCTTCGCGGCAGCTATCAAATTCAGCGGTGCCAAGCACGATACCCATCTTCCATAAATCCGGATTGTTATCGCCAGGTATGAAATCAGGCGGGTTGTTATAGAAGACATTATCGTCGTAATAACCATCCATGAATTGTTTCATATCGAAAGAACCGCTCATGGGAAAACAATAACCTGTAATCTCTGGATGGCGAAAAGCAAAATTCACAGCATGATATCCACCAAAGCTGCATCCGGCAGTTGCTATTTTGTGGTAGCCTGTTTCATTCTGGGCGCGGCTTACCACCTCTTCTAATATAAGTCTATCATAAAGGGTATGGTTATAGGCTCTTATTGCGGGAGAAACTGATTTATTATACCAGCTATCTGCATCTATGCTGTCGGGGCAATAAATTTTCACCTTGCCGTTTTCAATGAACCAGCGAACTGATTCGATGAGTCCCTGATCTTTATTTTGATAATAAGAACCTTTTGAAGTTGGGAATAAGATGATTGGTTGTCCTGCGTAACCAAATACAAGCATTTCAAAATCTCTTCCGATTGCGGGTGAGTACCATTTGTGATAAGATTCCTCGATTGCCATAAATTTTTTTTGCCTGAATCAAATTTATTTTTAAAACGACAAACAAACAAATCCATTATTGGAGGCCTGGTGGTTAATGTTAGCGAATATATTGTTTATTTGCATGTAGTTATTTTAACCAATGTATCCTGGGAGGGACCTCAGTCCCAAAAAAAGTAATTGTCAGACAGGCAAACTCATTTTTCGGGAACAAGAGCACAAGGACTAAAGCCGGTATTTATAAAATATTACTCAAATGGATTATGAGATTTTTTCTAAAAGAAGACAGAGAACTTACATCGGCATTTTTGGGCAGGGAGGTGAAAGTTGATTTTTATTTGCCCGCAAACGTCAGGGAAACTTCTGAAATAAGTTTGCTGCTAATTAATGATGGCCAGGATCTGGATAAGCTTGGGCTGCAGAAGATGCTCAGTGAATTGTACCGCGAAAAATCAATTTCGCCATTGCTTTGCGTAGGGATTCATGCAGGCAAAGCAAGAAAGAATGAGTACGGGACCGCTAAAATATTAGATTACAAAGGAAGGGGGACAAAAGCACCCCAATATACCCGGTTTATTTTTGAAGAATTGTTGCCATTCATTCGCTCAAATTTTTTGATCCCCGAATTCAAGGAAAAGGCATTTGCCGGTTTTTCACTGGGGGGCCTATGCGCATTAGACATTGTATGGAACCACTCGCGAGAATTCTCTAAAGTCGGTATTTTTTCTGGATCTTTTTGGTGGAGGACCAAGGACCAGGATGATGAACTCTACAGTGATGATACCGATCGCATCATGCACCATCAGATAAGGAATGGTGGCTATTATCCATGGTTGAAATTTTTTTTTGAGTGTGGCGCCGGAGATGAAGAAGATGACCGCAATAACAATGGCATTATTGATTCTATTGATGATACGCTGGATTTAATTAAAGAACTAGTGGAAAAAGGTTATGATGAAGATAGTGATATTCATTACTTGCAGATAGACGATGGCAAGCATGATGTCGAAACCTGGGCACGCGCCATGCCGGAGTTTTTAAAATGGGGATGGGGAGCTAAGCGTTAAGTTTCCTGTTTCCAGCCAAGGATCCTCAGGTTCTGTATTCAAGTTTGATTTTAACTTTTCACAGGACTGCTAAGAGAACATCTCTCTCACTTTATCGAAAAATCCGCGTTCATCCTTATCTGGCTTTGGTTGAAAGTTGGGTGAATGGCCCAATTTTTCCAGGATAATTTTCTCTTCCGGTGTAAGATGCTGCGGAGTCCATACATTGACATGAATAAGTTGGTCCCCTTTCTCATAAGAATTTACTCCAGGGAAACCTTTGCCTTTTAACCGGAATATTTTCCCGCTCTGCGTACCCGGTGGGATTTTTATTTTTGCCTTGCCATCAATAGTGGGTACCTCTATTTGTATACCAAAGGCTGCATCAGTAAAACTAATATACAATTCAAAGGCAACATTCAGCCCGTCGCGATGCAGCTCTGCATGTTGTTCTTCTTCTATCAAAACAATCAGATCGCCATTTGAACCACCACGTTCACCGGCATTGCCTCTTCCTCCAACACTTAGCTGCATACCTTCCTGCACACCCGCTGGAATATCAATGGTAACAGTCTCTTCTCCGTACACTCTACCCTCCCCCTTGCAAACATTACATTTTACCGTGATGGTTGTCCCCTCGCCATTACAAGAAGGGCAAGTAGTAACCGTTTGCATTTGTCCAAGGAAAGTATTGCTTACTCTTCTAACCTGGCCACTCCCACCGCAAGTGCCACAAGTTTGTATGCTGCCTTTGTCTTTAGCACCGCTACCACCGCAACTCGTGCAACTGACATATTTTTTTACTTTGATATTTTTCGTTACACCTTTGGCAATCTCCTCGTAATGGAGCTTTATTTTAACTCTCAGATTGCTACCTCTAACGCCCCTTGCTCTTGCAGCTCCGCCACCACCTCTTCTTCCGCCTCCAAAAAAACTCCCAAAGACATCATCGCCAAAGATATCGCCGAACTGGCTAAAGATGTCATCCATGTTCCCACTACTGCTAAATCCGCGGCCATTGTTTAGGCCAGCATGCCCATAACGATCATACTGCGCTCTTTTGTCTGCATCACTAAGCACTTCATAAGCTTCTGCAGATTCTTTGAATTTTTCTTCGGCAGCCTTGTCGCCCGGGTTGCGGTCCGGGTGATATTGCATAGCTACTTTGCGATAAGCTTTTTTTATTTCATCCGCAGTCGAGCTTTTTGAGACCCCCAGTATTTCGT
The DNA here is from genome assembly GCA_035569795.1 of Puia sp. Classification (GTDB taxonomy): domain Bacteria; phylum Bacteroidota; class Bacteroidia; order Chitinophagales; family Chitinophagaceae; genus Puia. The sequence continues at coordinate 6,404 of DATMMJ010000635.1, forward strand.
AATAATCTCTTTTAGACATAATATAATAATAATAAAATGCTAATGTGATAGTAAGAATTTCAGGTCACACATTAGCAAATTGGCTAATCATTTACCCACGACCACCTTTGCAAAGCGGATAAGTTTATCGTTGAGATAATATCCTTTTTGTACTTCATCCAATACTTTCCCTTTTAGTTTTTCTGTAGGCGCAGGTATTTCAGTAATGGCTTCATGTTTTTCCACATCAAAATTTGTGTTGATGCTTTCCATTTGCCTAAGACCTTTGCTTTGCAAAACCAATCTAAGTTTATTGAATACCAGTTGGATCCCCTCACGAGTTTGATTATCATCGCTATTGTTCAATAGCTGTTTCTCTGCCCTGTCGCAATCATCCAGGACATCCAATAAAGACAAAATCACTTCTTTTCCTGCTGTCTGGATCAGCTCAAGACGCTCCCTGGCATTGCGCTTTTTAAAATTATCAAACTCGGCAACCAGGCGAAGGTATTTGTCTTTTTGTGCCTGGAGTTCCTCGTTGAGTTTTTGAATCTCGCTTTCTTCTTCAATCTGGTCATTCAAATAAGAAGTACCTGACATGTTTTCGTCCGAATTAATACCCCCTGACGATACCTGCTCGTTTTCATTCAGCCCGTTAAAACCACCCTCAGCCTTTTTTATGTCTTTTTCTTTCATAAACTTAAAAATTGTCGCAAAGGTAAGGTTGTCAATTATTTTGCCAAGCTTATTATTAAAGACAAATTGTCTTGCGATGTGCGGATTTTCAGCTTTAGCAATCCGCATATCCTATTTTTGCGAAATGGTTATAGTTTATTTAAGAAACAAAATCGGCCTTCGTGTAGCCGGAGGGCATCCCTGGATATTTGCTAATGAAGTAGATAGGATAGTTGGCAAACCTTTGGGAGGTGAAATTGCAGAAGTATAT
>DATMMJ010000636.1:0-4118 GCA_035569795.1 Puia sp.
TACGCTACTCGCCCCCATCTCGAATATAGTTCCTAAGACATAAGCTCATAAGAGTGCGTTTCATTTCCAAACAAACGAATCTGGAGGGTGGGCCGTGGAGGCTGCTCATTTCAATTATCTGCACTAAAACCCTACCTTTGCCACCATTGTTTGGTTATGAGAGCAATCCCCAAAAAGTCATTCTGCCATTTTTCGTTTGCAGAATTATTGCTTCCGATAAATTTTTACATACCGGATTAGCGATTCTTTTTAATCCGGCTCATTCATTAGCTTTCAAAAATGCTCATTCGCAATAACATAATTTCTTATGCCAAAAAACAATTCTAACAAGTTGCTGGTATCCTCAGAAGTGGGAAGGCTTCGCAGGTTACTTGTACACAGCCCTGACAGCGGGTTAGGGAAAGTAGTTCCCTCTAAGGCCCAGGACTGGCTTTTTGAAGACATTGTACATCTGGCTACCATCCGAAAAAAAGAATACGATTTCTATACAAAAATTTTACTGTACTTTCTTGACCCGCAAAAAATAAAAGGGAAATTGAAGGATATAGATTCTGAAAAGAGCAAGCGGAATTTTTATAAACCGGATCATGCGGATTTTTTCAAATCGGATAAAGTAGTGGAGCTCCAAGCGCTGCTTGCCGATATATTGGGCGGCCATGAAATAAAATTAAAACTGGTTGCTTCTGTTTGCGCGATAGAAAACTGTTCTTATGACACACAAAAAGACTTACTGGAGCTGAATGCCATCTCCCTCTCGAAAACGTTTATTAACGGTTCATTGAACAACGGCAAGATGCTCTTCGCTCCTATCCCCAATTTTATTTTCACCCGCGACATCGGGATTGTCATCAACGACCATGTTCTTCTGAACAAGCCTGCTAAAAAAGCGAGGACCAGGGAAGCGTTGATTGCAAAATATATTTTTTTTAATCACCCCCTTTTCAAAGATTATCACGCCAAAATCATTGAACTTCCTGACACCGTGCATCATTTCTTACTGCCAAAAGAGGGCGATGAGAGAAAGGTCACACTGGAAGGTGGTGATGTGATGGTAGTGAGCAAAGATCATATACTTATAGGTGTTAGCGAGCGCACTTCCATGGAGGCGGCTCACCAGGCCATCAATATTTTATTTCAGAAAAACCTGCTAAAAAAAATCACGATTGTGAAAATCCCAAAGAAAAGAGATTATATGCATATAGATACGGTATTTACCCAGGTGAAAAGAAATGTGTGGGTGATGCTTGGAAATTTTTCAAAAAAAGCAATTAAGCACGAAGACGATGACCCAGTGCAGCGTATCTTGGAAAGCAACAAAAAAGACGATAAACTAAAAATCATACAGTTCAGGAAAAAAGATATTGAGAACCCTAAAACTTTTGATAACCTCGAAGACTTGCTAGCTGATATAAGCGAGTACGATCTTGGCAGTAAAGAAAAAGTCAAGTTTATTTATTCAGGTAACAATGAATTTCCTTTCGATGCACGCGAGCAATGGACCGATTCATGCAATCTGCTCGCCCTGAAAGAAGGCGTAGTACTTGGCTATGACAGAAATGACAAAACTGTCGAGGCATTCAAGGAAAACGGTTTTGATGTTATTCATGCTGCAGAGCTAATTGAAAATCTTGAAAGGGGAAAAGCAAATGTTGATGCAATAACGGATACGCTGATTCTCATGCCTTCGGCCGAGTTGTCCCGGGCAAGAGGCGGTTTCCATTGCATGAGCATGCCGTTGCTGAGGGACGAATTGAAATGATAAAAATTGCGAGATCCGAGAATCGATATAGAACATTGGGCTACTCATCTCCCTTCCCGTCTGGAATCCGGAATCTAAATAAGAACCAAACGCATCATTATGCAGACAACTTCCCATTTACTCATGATCCGGCCGGTCAATTTTACGTTCAATACCGAAACAGCCGTAAACAATGCATTTCAGGTTGCGGGCAAAGGCAATGACGCGCAAAAAAATGCCGCGAAAGAATTTGATGATTTTGTGCATGTACTTAGAACCAACGCGGTAGATGTCACCGTTGTCAATGACATCGCTGTGCCGTTTACCCCCGATTCTATCTTCCCAAATAACTGGGTCTCCTTTCACAGCAATGGCACAGTGTGCCTCTATCCGATGTTCGCAACAAATCGCAGGCTCGAGCGAAAGCAGGGGGTGCTGGACGTTATCGCATCAAAATTCAAGATTACCAAAATGGTAGATTTCAGTTATTACGAAAACGAAAACCAGTTTCTCGAAGGCACTGGCAGCATGGTACTTGATAGAGATGAGCGGATTGCGTATGCATGCATTTCACCCCGCACAAACAAGAAAGTGCTGCAAGATTTTTGTCAAACCATGGGATATAAAGGAATTGCATTTCATGGCCTTGATTTGGGCAAACAACAAATCTATCATACTAATGTTATGATGTGTGTGGCCGAACAATTCGTAGTAACATGCCTGGAATGTTTAAACATCGGAGATGAAAAAGATGAACTGGTAAGAGTGATTAAATCTTCAGGGAAAAAATTGATTGATATCAGTATGGAGCAAATGAATCATTTTGCCGGCAATATGCTGCAGGTGCACAACAATAATCGAGAAAAATTACTAGTGATGTCAACTCAGGCATTCGAGTGCTTAACAGATACCCAGAAAAGAAAACTTGCAACAAATAATCGAATCATTCATTCCACATTGCATACTATTGAGACAAATGGCGGAGGCAGCGCAAGATGCATGATGGCCGAGGTGTTTTTGCCGGAGAAAAAAAATTAAGACGACTTTAGAGATGACTCTTTGAGTTGGCCCATAGAGGCAATAAGCATTGGCAAGACCTATTTTTTTCTTACTGGCTCCTCTATTCAACGTTGACCTCTCTTTCCAGTCTAATTCCAAATTTCTTTTGCACGCTTTGTACAATCTCCTGGCTCAGCTCGTAAATTTGCTTCCCATTCGCATTACCGTAATTTACAAGTACCAATGCTTGTTGCGCATAACACCCTGCGTCTCCTTTGCGGTAACCTTTCCAACCACATTGCTCGATAAGCCATCCTGCAGCTATTTTCATAGTACCATCTTCCTTTTTAAAACCCCCTATGGCAGGGAACTTCTTTTTCAATTCATCAAACCTTGCAGCAGGCACAAAAACGTTCTTGAAAAAACTCCCGGCATTGCCGATTTTGGCCGGGTCTGGAAGTTTGGAACGGCGTATGTTCATCACCGCGAGAGAGATATTTTTTGCAGTTATCTCTTTCACACCCATTTGAGCAAGCTCTTCTTCAACAGCACCGTAACTGGTATTGTACTTGGGCACTTTGTTCAGTCGGAATGTAACGTTTAATATGATAAACTGATCCTTGAATTTATTTTTGAAAACACTTTCCCTGTAACCAAAAGCGCAATCGTTCACACTAAAGGCCCGCACCTTTCGTTCTTTTACTTGAAAAGCCTCCAATTCATAAAAAACATCTTTCAGCTCCACGCCATACGCACCGATATTTTGCATCGGGCTTGCACCCACATTTCCGGGAATCAACGAAAGATTTTCAATTCCCTGCCAGTTGCGCTGCAAACAATATTGAACAAACTGATGCCAGTTCTCGCCAGCCCCCGCTTTGACATATACATAATGGGAATCTTCTTTGATCAGTTCAATACCTTTTGTATCATTTTTCAGGATCAGGCCATCAAATGTTTTAGTAAAAAGAATATTACTGCCACCGCCAAGCACCAAAGTCTTTAGCGTGGAATCTGGCTTGAGGAGTTCAGCCAGTTCTTCATCATTTGTAAATGAAGCAAAATATCTTGCCGCGACATCAATGCCAAATGTATTAAATTGCCTTAGTGAAATATTTTGTTGAATTTGCATAGAAGGATAAAATTGAGCACAAGTTAAAGAAATCATGCGTGATGCTATTGCTATAGTTATAGGCGCAACAGGGCAAACCGGAGAACTGCTTACAGAAGAGCTTTTGAACGATAATGCCTTTCAAAAAGTGCGCGTGCTGACAAGAAAACCAATTGCCAAGTCACACGATAAATTAGAAAGTGTGATTGTAAATTTTGGCTCCCTTTCTGAACTTAAAAAAGCAATGGGTGAAGGGGATATTATTTTTAG
>DATMMJ010000637.1:0-5561 GCA_035569795.1 Puia sp.
GATGAGTATCAGCGGATGGCTGAAGCAGGTGTAAGGGTTTTTTAATCTCTCCTTTTATTGGCAAAACACATTTAGCAACATCGACATTTTAAGTGAAATATTACTCAGCCTGGCTTTTTTTTGAAATCAGGAGCAATCCTAAAAAAGTCAAAACGCCATTTATTAGCAATAATTCAATTCCAATTTGGTATCCACCAAACCAAAATGTCGAGTATTTGCTCAGCACATAACAAATCACCGGCGCAATCAAGCTGATCCCCGTTATCATCCATGTTTCAGGAAGTGTTCTTTTGGTGAAAACACCAAATGCAAATAAGCCAAGTAATGGGCCGTAAGTATATCCTGCCAGATCCAAAATATTGTTGATGATCGATTTGCTGTTGATTGCCTTGAAAAGAACAATGAATCCGAAAAACACAATGGCAAAAATCAAATGAACAATCATCCGCATTTTCTTTTTGTCTTTTTCTCCAAGGTCCTCTCTTCTTTTCAAACCAAGAATATCAATGCAAAACGAAGAAGTGAGCGCAGTCAACGCCCCGTCAGCGCTAGGGAACAAAGCAGAGATCAGCCCAATAATAAAAATTACAGAAACCGCTTTGGGCAAAAAGTTCAAAGCAACAGTCGGGAATAAATCATCACCAATTATATTTTTGCCATTCCATAAAAGCTGGTGCTCGCTGTATGCAGCATGATTATTAAATACATATAGATATAGCAGCCCCCCGAGCAGCAAGAATAAGAAATTGACTCCAATCAAGATGAAACTGAAAGAGATCATATTTTTTTGTGAATCCTTCAGATTCTTTACGCTGATATTTTTTTGCATCATTTCCTGATCGAGGCCGGTCATGGCGATAGTGATGAACATGCCGCCAACAATTTGTTTCAGGAAAAAGCCTTTACTGCTCACGTCCGTGTTGAATATACGGGTCAGGCCTTTGTTATGCAACGCCTGCATGCTGGAAGCAAAAGAAAGATCCAGATGCGCCATAATGTAGATAATGCATACGACCAATCCCAGTAGCATAAATGTTGTTTGTAGCGTATCGGTGTAAACGATGGTTTTAACACCCCCTTCAAAAGTGTACAACAAAATCATGCACAAAATGACCATCGTTGTGATAATAAAATGCACGCCAATATTATTGAGTATAAATAGCTGCAGTACATTGATCACCAGATAAAGCCTTGCCGTTGCACCAACGGTCCTTGATATAATAAAAAACAAAGCTCCCGTCTTGTACGCAATATTCCCAAATCTGGTTTGCAGATAATCATAAATAGAGGTGAGCCGCAGCCGATAATACAATGGGAGCAAAACGAAAGCTACCGCAAAATAGCCGAGCCAGTAACCAATCACCACCTGAAAATAACCGAACGCCTTAGGAGAAGCACCGGCAAAATCACCCACCGTGCCAGGAACAGAAACAAATGTCACCCCAGACAAGGAGGTGCCGATCATCCCGAAGGCAACCAGCATCCAATTGGAATTGCGGTTGCCGATAAAAAAAGAATCATTATTGGAATTACGCGACGTACGGTAGGCCACACCCAGTAATAACAAGAAATATCCGATTACAAAAGAAAAAAGCAAAAAAGGAGACATGGGCTGCGTTCTATTGTGTAATGAATAATTAATGGCCGAAAATTAGGAAATACAAGCTTAAATTTTCAATTTTAATTTTTTGAACCAAACGCATCTTATGAACATCCGGTCAGTGGCTGTTTTTTGTGGCTCTAAAAAAGGCAATAATCCAATATTTGAGCAGCATGCAATTGAATTGGGAAAACTGATTGCCATCTTAAAATTGAAAACCGTGTATGGAGGTGGGGATAAAGGCCTGATGGGTATCGTCGCTAACACTATTTTAGAAAATGCCGGCCATGTGATTGGGGTAATACCTGAAATATTGATTGAATGGGAGCATCAGCATAATGGTCTGACGGAATTGGCAGTTGTACCGGACATGCATAGCCGAAAAAAAATGATGTTTGAAAGAAGCGATGCTGCCATCGTTCTTCCCGGTGGTTTTGGCACTCTTGATGAGCTCTTCGAGATGCTTACCTGGAACCAGTTAAAGATACATAACAAAAATATTTACATTCTCAACTCAGACGGGTTTTACAAGCACCTGAAAAATCATTTGTTGCTTTTAAACAAAGAAGGGTTTTTGCACGATGACATGGCCGAAAGACTTTTTTTTTGCGATACGCCCATCGAGATCTTTAATAAGATCGGTTGATCAATAGCTTTTGCGCTTGCGGCAAATAAACGCGGGCGGTAGCTTCGTTATCCTTATTGCGATTTTGCAGGATGCAGATAAATATCGAAGCCAGCTTTAATGACCGGCAGCGCAGCATTGCTGTATGGATCGCGGTACGGCGAGTTGATGTCAGACAGTGCATCAAACATTAAGGCAATATAAAAACTGCTGTGCCCGATGAAGCGCCTGCCATAACCAATCCCTAGAAGCAAGCTGGGCGCCTGCGTTTGGAAGGTTGTGGTTTTCTCAGCGGACCCGCCATTAAACGGAGTAATGCTGTAATTAATAATATTATATTCAGGTTCAACCTGCACAAAAAGAAAGGGCAATGGATAAAACCGGCCAAAAAGGCCAGCTCCGTAATTAAAGCTTCTTTGCCTCGTATTCGCGTTATAAATGAAATTTGGATCAGCACGTTGCGAAGCATAATTCAGGTTAATCAGCACACCTGCGTCAACCCACCTGTTAAATGAATAACCAACCTCAGGGGCACCTCCTATATTGAAATCATAGCCACTGAAACCAAGGTTTATCGTTCCCCCGATAAAAAGATGATCGCGCTTAAACCCTTTCCCATTATCTACATCTTCATCAGAATAGGTATTGAGATGCGGCGGACGGTGCTGTGCCATTGCTCCACCGGCGATCGCGAACAACAAACATGCTATTGCAATTCTTTTCATCATTATTTTTTTTGTAAATTTAATACTAGTGGTCACTAAAAAAAGGCCAAGACCGTGTAAAATATTGTTAGGATTAGGTTAATCACAGTTCCTGTGCTATAAATAGATTTTTAAAAAAATACAGATCCTACTTTTTTCTTTGGATTTCAAAAACTGACAAGAAAATACTCCGTTTCGCTTCACAACAAATCAGGTTATTGTTTGAAATTCGGGCATAGCGTCTGGTGTACGCTATTTTTATTTTCACTGTAGTTCCCATAATTCATCAAGGCAAATTCCCATGCGCCTGCTCCACTTGCAGATTGACTGAGAGAAGATGCAGTAGCATCATAAGTAAACATAAGCCTGATATTTTTATAAATGAAGCCAATCATGGGAATAACGGCGTCGCCTAACCGGTAATATAAACCGCCGATCACCTGCTCGTCACCATCCCCCGAAAGATTGTATTGCGCGTTGAGCCCCATCACAAATTCTGAAGCGCCCGCCTGATTGGTGTAATAAGCCATTGGATTTACTATCACTTTGTCGCTGGTTTTAAAGCTCCCATTTAAAAACCCAATATAACGCATGGGGAGACGACTGTCGAACCCTGCAGGGTCGGCGCTGAAAAAGGATTCTCTGGCCCGGTTAATATGCCACACGGAAAATCCTGCGTTCACATACATTTTATCTGTTGGGAAATAGGCATAGTTCATCCCAACCTGCATATCAAACAAATTGACGTTAGGCTGATTAATTACAACGCTTGTTGGCTGTGTCTGGTCAAAGAATTTACCATCAAACTGATCCGGGAATTTTAAATTAGTCAGGTTGATCCGCTTATTGATCAAACCGCTATTAAATCCCAAGGTTAGCAGGCTGGAGTAACCCAGCATCTGATGATAAGCAACTGAAACATACGTTTCGGTGGAAGTCAAATTTCCGGAACCTGCCTGGTCGCGCAGGATAACTCCACCCAGGCCAAGCCAACCGCTTTGAATCCTGTTCCTGAATAGTTGCGCATCGCCCCACACGCTCATCGTGGAGTAGGGTTCGGACATAATCGTCGACCACTGGTTGCGATAATTGGCGCCAATACGGTAATCTGCATCTGGTATAAAACCCGTGTTGGCAGGGTTCGTTGTCAATGGCGAATTGAACCATTGCGAAAAGTGAAGATCCTGCCCGTCACAAAACAATGCAGAGCATGTTGCAAAAAAAGTGGATACTAATATATTTGTTGTCCTCATTGGCTTTCAATCGCTCCTTATAATTCAGTTTATAAATGCATTTTATCTGATTAATGTGATATCACCTTTTTTGGAAGCTTTTCTACCATCAACAAACTCCGCTTCCACAAGGTAAGCATAGACGTCCATGGGTTGTGGCACTCCCTTATAGGTGCCATCCCATCCAATAGTTGGATCATTGCTTTCGAATACTTTCTGGCCCCATCGATTGTAAATACGGAAAGTTAATTTTGCGATCCCAAATCCCCTCACGCGTACAACGCCATTTATCCCATAGCGCCCGGGCGTAAAAGCGTTGGGTACATCAAGCAATGGGTTTACAATTGCTTCCACCGGATGACACGCAGTGTCTGTGCACTGGAACTGGTTGTATACTACAAGGCATGCATTGAACGTACCGGTTTTGTTGTATTGATGGGCTATTGTGTCCAGGGTTGTTTGGGTGGCTGTGTCTCCATCCCCAAAAAACCATTTATACAAAACTCCGCCTGTTGAGCTGTTGTGAAAAATAGTTTGCGTATTTGGCGTTGGAACGACTGGTGTACTGGTGAAGGCAGCATGAGGTTTATCGCTAACTTGAATATTTGCTTTTGTTGTATCAGTAATATTGCAGGTGTTTGAATCGATTGCAACGAGGGTCACGGGATAGATGCCGATATTAGGATAAAGATGTGTTGGGCTTACAGAATCAGAAGTTGAACCATCCCCAAAATTCCAGAAAAATTGCTGTCCTGCCAGCGAGGTGTTTTGGAAGAAAGCTGTATACGGCACACATCCTGTTGCCGGGGTTATGAATTGTGCTTTTACCAGTGGTGAAACAGACAAGACCTGAAGCGCTGAGTCCGGGTAGTTACAGTAATTTGTATCAATCATAACAAGCCTAACATTGTAGGTGCCAGGAGCAGCAAAAGCATGTATGATACTTGGTGTGAGCGCTGGTATACGCGTCCCATCACCAAAGTCCCACACAAACGAATTGCCTGTAAACGGCTTGCCTGCTGGTGGTATCGAATTGTTAGTGAACTGATATGACAAAGATTGGCATGGCGGTAGTTTTAGCGCATTGAAAGACAAAAAAGCCTTGTCGTTGCGAGCAATAATATGGATATACGCAGTGTCTGCGATATTGCAGGTGGTTGAGTCAATCGCTATCAATCGGACCAGATAGGTGCCAGTGTTAGCATAGGTGTGCTGCACATTAAAATTTGTGGACGTGGAGTCAGGCGTGAGGTCTCCAAAATGCCATATATATTTCTTTGCGTTTGCGATGGTATCTTTAAATGTCACACCTAATGGAACACAACCCATGCTATCATATCGGCCGTTGATCAAAGCCTTGATATCTGCCGCGACTCCTGCAAAATTGAACGCAATCTTTA
>DATMMJ010000638.1:0-2055 GCA_035569795.1 Puia sp.
GTGGGTCGAACCTAAATTCAATAGCGTGGTCGCCGGCAGGAACTGGCATACCTCGCAAAATGTAATCTGTTTTGCAGTACACGGTTTTGTTCCCATCGATATATGCATCCCAACCTTTGTCATAATACACTTCGCTGAAAACCGCGAACTGGTTTGTTTTGGAAGAAAATTTATAATCAATAGTATCATTTCGATTCTCCACCAATTTAATAGTAGCGGTAGAATCTGGCGAAGGCAGAAATTTTATGAATGCCTCAAACTTTTTGTCAACAATCGCCGTGTCCTTCACATTCACACTATCAAGTGCTTTCATTTCTTCATTGCCGTTATTTACATACTTAATGGATTTCACTAGCCAGCATGGCCCAAAAGCATTTGGGTTTATGCTCACCTGTGGCTGCCCACTAGAGGGACTGCGCTGGATAAAATATTTTGTGTTCAGCATATTAAATACCATGAGGTTCCCTTTCATCAGCTGGCTATCAAGAATATCCTGGTAGAGGCCAAGTTTTGCGGGAGAATAGCCACCGACTGAATTGTGATGGTAAGATGCATGTGCGTCCTGATACCAACCACCGACAGCTTCGTCCAAAACGCGGAAATTTTTATCGGGATCCTTGCTTATTTGTATATCGGCAGGAGTAGGGGTGAAAACAGATTCAAAATCATTTGGCTCAACAAAATTGTCTTCACTCAAATATTTTCTTCCTTCGGCCAAAAGATCATAAGAGCTCAGGACTGCAAGTCCGGCAATGAGGATCACTTCTTTTATCTTTCCCTTTATGTATAATCCAACGAGGGTAGCAGCAATGGCTATCAGCAATATGGTTCTCACCAGATCTGAAAAGAAAACAGATTGCCTATCAGACTGCAGGCCTTTTATCAAAGCGTTGGTGATCTGGATGGCTTGCTGCTGAACCTCAGGTGTTGGTTGTTTTCCACGTGATGACGATTGTATTATCTGGCTTGAAAAACTTTCTTTCAACCTCGAATCATTTTCCGATTTGAAATCTGCAGTGAAATAAAAGCCGACTAGTAAGATCAGCACACCGCCAGTGATATACCCCACAAGCTTGAATTTTTTCCAGCGTTCTTCTCTGGGTTCTTTACTTGATAAAAACTCATTTAACCCCAGCGCTGCGAGTAAAGGAAATGCTAACTGAGGAAGAAATAATGCCTGCGTGGGTGCGCGGAATTTGCTGTAGAATGGGAAATGATCAAACATGAAATAATTAAAAGCCGGGAAGTTTTTCCCCCATGCAAGCACGATGCCTAAAATGGCGATACTTACTAACCACCATTTGTGCCAGCTTTTCAAAAACATTAGCCCGAAAATGAATAAAAAGCAAATTACTGCGCCAAGATAAACCGGCCCGGCATTAAAGGGCTGATTTCCCCAATATGCATAAGCGTTAACATATTGCAATGCGTTATCCTCAGGCATCCCAATCTCTACTGCTTTTTCAGCGAACTTTGAATTATCGGTTATTACTCTTCCTTCATTGCCGCCTCCATAAATATTGGGAGCAATTAATGTGAAGGTTTCTCCAATGCCATAGCTCCATTGAAATGCATAATCCTTATCAAGGCCGCCTTTGGTTTTATTCATGTCGCCTTTGTTACCAGAAAGCTCAGATTTGCCGCCACGTTTCGTTTGGTTCGCATACTCCTGCAAAGGCAACATGGTGACGGCATATGTGGCAAAGCCCAAAAGACCTCCAACAATTGCAAAGGCACTGCCAATGAAAAAATTCTTTAATTCTTTTTGTTGCCAGCTATATATGAAATATGCAAGCGTGATAAAGCCCATTACCAGAACGGTGTAATAGGCTATCTGCAGATGTGTTGTTCCCACCTGCAGACCAAAAAAAATGATCATCAGCGCCGTGCCGAGCAAATATTTTCTTTGAAAAATGAGTAGAAAACTTGCGATCACGCCCGGCGCATATGCAATGGCCATCATTTGGGTGTTGTGGCCAACGGCAATAATGATCGGGTCGAATGTAGAGTAAGCATACCCAATAGTGCCCATGATAGCAATCCAGGGATTGATAC
>DATMMJ010000639.1:0-8901 GCA_035569795.1 Puia sp.
CTAAGCCATTTGGTGGGCTGGTAATCCAAGTTAAGGCTAATGCTCAGCCTTTTGAAGTAAGACCCGAGTACAATGCCTTTTTGATTATAAAACCCCGCAGACATGGCCGACTGCAATTTATCATTGCCGCCCCGTATGCCAACGTTATAACTTTGGGTAAGGCCTGAGCGATAGAGCGCATTTTGCCAGTCCACACTATGGAGAAGATCAGGTGTGTGCCATATACCGAGGCCATGATAGGTATGCGTTGAATCCGAGGCTTCCACCTGGTTAGACATGGTAGCAAATTGTTGGGCATTTAAAAGCTTATATTCTTTTGGTTTGCCTTGAAAGGCCTCGTATGCATCAACAGAAACCTGGACGGTTCCTTTTTTACCTTTTTTGGTCGTTATGATTACTACTCCATTTGCTGCACGGATACCATAAATAGCGGTCGCCGATGCGTCTTTTAATACATCAATCGTAGCAATATCGTTGGGGTTAATATTATTTACATTGGTACCCACAGGATAACCGTCAATCACATATAACGGGTCATTACCATAACTGGCAAGGCTACCCGTACCTCTTATTAAAACTGTTATATTACCCCCCGGGGCACCGTCGTTATTAGTGACCTGGACCCCTGCGGCTCGGCCCTGCAGTGCCTGGGCCGCCGAAACAACGGGAACCTTTTCAATCGTCGACGAATTTACACTACTGATTGCGCCGGTTAAATCTTTTCGCTTTACGGTACCATAACCTATTACCACAACTTGCTGCAAAGACTGGGGATCAGTAAACAACCTGATATTGATTTTGCTTAGATTTTTTACAGGTACTTCCATGGTAGTAAAGCCAATGGAGCTAAATACCAAAACTGAATTTGGTGCTGCATGGATTGCAAAGGTTCCGTCGTTTGCAGTAGAAGTGAAAGTACTTGTTCCCTTTACTTTTACCGTGACACCCGCTAGCACACTATCGCCGTCGTTCGCAACAACTTTACCAGTGACTTGACCGTTTTGCGCAAGCAGGGATAGGTACGCAAAAAAAATTAGTGGAAAGGCAAACAAAAATTTGTAATTCATAAGCAAACATTTAGCTGGTTTAAGTAATTAGAAAGCAGAATAAGCCAATATGCAAATCTTGATAACCGCCAATAAAAAAAACAACAAATAATACTTCTCTGTGAACTCCTTGTCAAAGACACGTTCAATGGAGTTCAAACCTTCGAAAAAATACAGATATCTAATACCAGTACAAACCCCCATTAATGGTTGACTACCATTCCTTACAATTCAATTTTATCAGTGAAAGTATTTTTGATTTCCCCTGCGGCAATCGGTTTGAATATTTGATATTTTAGGTATGCATGGTGTCCTCTCTCTAACAAAAAAACTTCGTTTGGGAAAATATCAAAACACAATTGAAATATTTGATGTTACCCGAGAGAACCTATAAAGGCACTTGCCTGCTACATATCGGACTGCTATACAATAACTAAGGTCACGCATGCACATGCGAATATTTTTGACACTCCGATCCTCAATTCCAACCAAATGTAGGCTTTAGTATTGTACGCATTTAAATACTTTATTATCCTATATTTATATTATTTATACAGAATTTTGAAAGGAAAAAACGGAATTTCCCATAAAATACTAAGCTGGCACATTCTATTTAGACAATATAATAATGATATATTGTGGTATTATTTATACATTAAGCTATTTTTTTTTATCATAAAATAGAAATAAACAACAAGCCCTTCTATACTTTTTTATATGAAAACAGAAATAATGAGAGAAATCACTCCATTGACCCAAAGCGATTGCTTCACCCTATTTTCGAGGGTAAAGTCAACTTTCAATTTCCCGCTGCATTATCATGAAGAATTTGAATTGAATTTTATACAAAATGCAAAAAATGCAAAAAGAGTAATAGGAGACCATATTGAAGAAATCGATGATTTGGAACTGGTACTTGTCGGTTCTAATCTGCAGCATGCATGGTTTACGCATCATTGCAAAAGCAATGAAATAAAAGAAATCACTATGCAGTTTCATAAGGATCTTTTCGATGACCGGTTCCTGCGCAGGAACCAGCTGAGCTTTATTCGAACAATGCTTGAAAAGTCTTCCCGGGGTATCCTGTTTTCCAGGGCAACAACAGAGCTACTAGCACCGAGGATAATCGGACTAAACCAAACGCAAGGTTTCGATTCGGTGCTGGAACTCATGAGTATTCTGCATGATCTTTCTACTTCAAGAAATATGCGCATACTCTCTGACGCCAGCTTTAATGTTGCCGAAAAGCATTCCTACAATAGCCGCCGTATTGAAAATGCGTTTGAATACATGAACCAGAATTTTGACAAGTCTATCACATTAACTGAAGTAGCGAGGCTCGCCAACATGACAGAAGTATCCTTCAGCCGCTTTTTTAAACAACGTACCGGAAATACATTTATTGATAGCCTGAACGAGATACGCCTGGGCCATGCAACTCGTATATTAATTGAGACGACCGAAAATGTTTCTGAGGTGGCCTATGACTGCGGTTTCAATAACATTTCCAACTTCAACCGCATTTTTAAGAAGAAAAAAGGCTGTACGCCAAAACAGTTCAGAGAAAGCTTTTCAGGAACAAGGATTTTTGTGTAAAACTTACATTATAGGTTATACATTGCCGTTAGTTTGCCTTGAAATATTTTTTCATGTCAAATTTCAAAAAATTTAGGAAAAGCCCGGTTTGCTATTTCCAAGTCCAACCCATTTATAAGGAATTGTGAAAAATATCAAAAATTAGCTCCCATCCTGATTATTGTGGATAATTTATTGCTCCAATAAGGATACTTACTTGTAAATTGTAGAAACTTCTACAAAATGTCCCCACTCCCATCCCTTCAACTTCGTGACTATGGAATAGTAAGTACCATACATATATTGCAATCCGGGGAAGTAATTAATTCGGTTGAAGAGTATCTAAAAGTGGAAGAGAGGTTCTCCTGGGTTGACAGAGCATATATTGTTTCAAAAATCCTGCATTTGCGAAAACTTACCGACGACCGCAAAAGATCGGTTATTGTTATTTATGAAGATGGTCACTTGATCCGCGAGTTTGTCAATGTCGAACACGGGTTTGTACCGCTCGCTTTCTGCTAGCAAATGCTTGGCTGCATAGCCAACAGGTCATTCAATATTTATCATCGTTTACTTCAATCCAATAACCTTCAGGGTCCTGAAAGTAAATCTGGTGCACCCCATCAGGGCGGAGTTGTGTTTGCTTGCTATCTCCATTCCAGTTCCCATATTTCACGTTCATCGCGTCAAGGTGTTTCATAAAATTCGGAAGTGAAGCGACACTAAAGCTCAAGTGTATATTGATATCGTGTGGCGAGACAGCTGCGGCACCTTTCACAACATGCAGTTGACTGTGCTCTCCAATCCTGAACCATACGTGCCTTCCGTCTTTAAATGGTTCAGCAATTTTTTCTACGCCAATCACTTTTTCATAAAATGCTGCGCTTTTTTCTAAATCAGCCACAAAAATAGTAGTATGATTAAAAACGGGAATTTGCTTTTCAGAAGCAGTCTGGCAAAATGCTGTTGAAATTTTTGCCGTAGAGATCATCACCAAAAAAACAATTGCAATTTTTTTCATACAAAGAATTTGATAAATAAAATCAGCGATTGAATTTAAACAAGGAACACAAAGTAAACAAAATAATTTGAGGTTAATGACAAAAACATTTTGCTGTCAGAAATCCTTGTTGTTTTGGTCCGGGAGTCGCAAAATATATCACCCATCCCCTTTATGGACTTTGGGAGTGTGCAGGAATTCCTTTCTGCTAGATTTCATTTTGAATAATGCTTTTATCATCGCAACCATTAGAACGGGCAAATGAGCTATTGCCCTTACCAAGTCAAGATTAAAAAATTTTGAAGGAACAGAAATGATCAAGGCACCTATGTATGTGGTTAGGAGCGCTACCCACCAGGCAATGGAAGGAAAGAAAATCTGGAGGTGGAAGAAATACGAAAAAACAAAACCAAGGCAAACCAGCGCAAACAGCAAAAGGTATAGTGACCTAGGCAAAAGGAGAGTTTGAAATAATTTATACCAATATGTCTTTGTATTCATGAAAACCCGGACGTCAGCATCAAAAAATCTTTTAAAATTATTCCATTGCGCCTCCAGCCATCGAAGGCGTTGCTTTTCAAAAACCGCGGCAGAGGCAACCTTTTCATCGTATACAAATGCTTGGTCAATAAACTCTACCATTATGCCATCTTTCATTAACTGCAGATCAATCTCTCTATCTTCGCCAGGATTATTCAAAATATCAGGTAGGCTAAAAATCTTTTTAAATTCTTCAAATTCGAAAGCCATACCCGATCCAATTAATGAAGAGGAGAAACCCAGTGCACGCTGTCCCCGACGGAACAAATTATTATTGATCTCTTCACTGATCACGTCAAGCATGGCAATCGCATTATTTTTATTTTTCGCCACACGATGGCATTGCACAGCTTTAAATCCTCGTTGAAATGCATGATTCACTTTCTCCAGGCAACCATCCGACATCACATTGTCCGCATCTAAAACCATCACTATATCGTAGCTATTGGTCTGAATCTGGTTCATTGCTTCATGGATCGATTTCGCCTTCATACTTATATCAAACTGCACTTCAATTACACTGACAGGCAATGCTTTCATAGAATCAATGGTGGGCTTTTGCAGTTTGTCGGCAATGACAAAAACATCAAATGAATTCCTGGGATAATCCTGATGAAGGGCTTTGCGTGCAGTATCAACAATTATATTGTCTTCTCTGTAGGAAGGTATCAAAACCGCAATTTTTTTCTTTGCGGGAAAGGAGGAATAGCGGTTTGCGATGCTAATCCTGCCAGCAACAGATACCAGCAGAAAGTAAACCGTAATAACAGCGAGGTAAATAAAAAGGATACCAAAAACAATATGAATCAAAAATGAAAACATGTTACTTTAACGTATGATGAACGCCTCCCCCTTAATCTAAATTGGTGAATAGCTTGAAGAATATAAGTTCCAGGCGATGGCTTTCAAAAAAAATTTAAGTTGCCTAAACTGACGCCTCGCCAGATAAATAATGAGTGCTTTGGGAGCAGTGAAAAAAATAAAAAAAACAGTAAACACTGCCAACTGAACAAAATTGCTATTCCTGCGCACATATAAGATGCGGTTGCGGGTGTGATAGTATACTTTCATAGGGTTCTCTTTGCCCACCGAGAGGGATTCTTTGTGATAAATCAAAGCATCTGAAGCATACCATATTTTATAACCAGCTTTTAGTATTCTTGCGGACCAGTCCCATTCCTCATAATACAAAAAAAATCTTTCCGGGAACATCCCTGCCTTTTCTGCGACTTCCCGTTTTACCATCATTGCACATCCATGAGCGGCATAAGTTGGGCCAGACACATCATATTGCCCCTTGTCTATTTCCTTATCCCCAATGCCCGCAACGCGACCCGTGTATAAATTCATTTTATTAAATCCGGCATACTGAATGATATCAGGTTCATTAAAGTAGACTATTTTGGGGCATGTCACACCAATGTCCGGGTTTTCATAGAAAGGCTGCAATAGTTTACCCAGCAAATCTTCTGTAACTTCTGTATCGTTATTGACGATAAAAAAAAAATCGCCTTTTGCTTTACGCATGCCCCAATTGTTTCCAGCTGCAAAACCCAGATTTGCAGGGCTCAGGAAGACTTTGGTGTTGGGATAATTGCCTGACTGGATGAGTGAGGAAGGATCTACTGCAGACGCCATGTCGCAGACTAAAATCTCATAATTCTCATATTGCAACCCCTTTGTGGATTGCAGGAATTCGCATGTTACTTCCTGCTGATTATAGTTGAGCGTAATAATTGAAATTAAAGGCTTACGATCCTTTAACATGTAGTTCTTTTTTGAATCAAATTAAGCATTTGTCTTTTGGAAAAGGGCAGACGGCGTATTGGCCATAATCCAAAGATCGTAAGCAAAATTATATTTATTCGCGTAGTCTATGTCAAGATTTATCCTTTCCTCCACGGACATATCTTCTTTTCCTCTTTTTTTGATTTGCCAGAGGCCAGTGATACCGGCAGGAGCCATGAATCGTTTTGCCCAATCATCTGTGGTTAACGTGGCGGCTTCATACAGTGGCAGTGGGCGATTCCCGACTAAAGACATATTGCCCAAAAGAACATTTAATAACTGTGGCAACTCATCGAGGCTGGTGTTTCTTAAAAAGGCGCCCACTTTAGTTATCCGCGGATCATTATTTATTTTAAAGAAAACAGGTCCTTCGCTTAGGCCTGCGTTATACTGATTGAGATGAGAAAACTCCGCAATCTTTTCATCGGCACCGACAAACATGGTCCTGA
Organism: Puia sp.; assembly: GCA_035569795.1. Taxonomy (GTDB): domain Bacteria; phylum Bacteroidota; class Bacteroidia; order Chitinophagales; family Chitinophagaceae; genus Puia. The sequence continues at coordinate 6,399 of DATMMJ010000639.1, forward strand.
ATTTATAGAAATCAAAAATCTTGTATCCCTTTCCGGCTCTTTTTGAAATATAAAAGATTGGGCCTTTTGATTCAATTTTTATGGCCAAAGCTGCTAATAAGAACAAAGGGCTTGCAATCGCGAGGGCAATGGAAGAGATAATAATGTCAAATAATCTTTTTAATATATTGCTGATCACCAGCGTCTTTGAACGCTCGCTTGAATCCTGACCGATTTGCAATTCAGCAGGCTTTGACTTTATTTTTGTGAGGAATTTGCCTTTGGCCAAAAGGCTTTCTTCATCATAAGTCTCTAAAAAGATGATTTCATCAGGCAACTTATGTTTTCGGTATAGGTTCAATTCCTTTTGAGATAAGTCGGTTGCATCCAAAACAAATGGTATAGATGCCAAGGCTCTATGGTTATCGAGAAATTGCCGAAAACTCCTGATTGCCGAAAAATCAAAGTGCGATTCGCAGAAGATTATTTCCGGAATAATATTTTTTTCCTGCTCCAAGGAACGCTTTAGCTCAGCTTTTGCATTCTCAAGCGCTTCAGAAGCATAGCCTCTTTTAAATACTTTAACCAGCTTTTCAATATTTCCGGAGTTCTTGCCAATATAATAGAAACCGCTATTCTTATATGTTACTGATTCCTGTGAATAGTAGGATTTAACCGCATATCGTGCAAATCCTGGGCTCCGTAAATTTGACTTAGGTAAAAAGGTAAATTCCATAATAAGGGTTTTAGTTTCATAAATACGGCAAGCAGATAATTTAACTGGCTTTTAAACTATAATCATTTATTGTGGTTACGGATAAAACTTTATTTATTTCGCTTAACAGATGAACTGGATTAAATGGCTTTAAAAAATGGGAAGCAACTTTGTATTCTTCGCACTTCGTCTGCGTTTCAATCAAACTTAAGCTTGACAAGGCTATAATCGGAATATCTCCAAATATGCCGCTGGAGGAAAGATGCTGTATTAACTCCCAATTTTCCATATCCGGCAATTGTGGGTCAATAATAAACAAGTCAGGTAGCCTCCTTTTTGAAAGCCAGTACATTGCAGAACATCCATCAGGGATTGTAATAACATCATAGCGCTTAGAAAGCACCGTTTGCAGCAAAAACCTTATCGCTTTGCTATCGTCAATTGCCAAAATTTGCTGTTTCATGGGTTGAAGTAATTAAGTTTAAAAAAAACTCAATCTTTCAATAGGGGGTTAAATTGGAAACAGGCTAACAAAAGGAATTGGCGTTTTGAGACATACTCTTATTGACGAGATAGACTCTTTTTAAGAATAATTCTGGATTTATTGAATTAAGTAACAAACGGTAAGTAATCGCCTTGGGGTAATTTCAATGGATTTGAAGAATGGCAATAACCTTTTGAAAATTTATTTCCCGATATTAGGTCCGATCTTCAAAGGAAGTTGAATCTTGGTAGGAATAATCGCGCGTTAAAAGTAATAAATATTTCTTAAAAACCAAATTTCATCTTTATTATTTTATTCACACCTACCTTAAACGATCGAATCAGCACAGATTGGTTATTTTTTGTCCTGATTGGAAATTATATTTGGGAATGTCCATTTCCCTGCCAAAAATTAATGCACTGGTTATCAGGTTTTCAAAAAGGCAATTAAGGGTTTATCCATCCCATAGTGGGATTTCGTATCCCCATTTTGGGGGGACTGATCCATATCCATCATGGGCTTAGATCAACGTGTTTGCTCGTGCAGCTTTTTCCCAAAGCACCGATTGCTTCTTGAAGAGGAACCGGTTAAATCCCAGGAAGACTGATGCATTCATAAAAAAGAAATAATAGGGTATGTATAGTGATTTGACTCTAATTTCCTTGTTAGCATAAAACCACCCGAGTAGCGCGCAAGAATAGAAAATGAACTGTATTGTGAGAAGTGCCTGGTAAACCCAACCGCCACCATAAATAACGATTAATATATTCGTTATTAATATAGATACCAAGCTAATCGGGCATAGTGTCCATCTTAAAATGCGGTGAGAAATGAATTGAAACGAAAGTGTCGGGTATTTAAAAACATTGAAAAGTCCCTTTAAAATGACCATTGCCTGAAAAGCACCGGCCGAGATCCTGATTTTTCTTTTTTCCTCGTCTTTCATGGAAGGCGATGAATCTTCCGTAGCAATAGACCCTGGCTCATACTTTATGACAAACCCTTTCATGCAGATTTTGAGAGACAAAACAAAGTCCTCAATGACAATGTTTTCCTGTGCAGGTTCATACAAATCTGTTCTCACAGAAAACAATTCACCTGCCGCTCCAACAACGGAATAGAACTCTGAATCCAATTTCTTTAAGAAGGACTCATATTTCCAGTACAATCCCTCACCTGCGCCCGCTGCCTTAGCGTCAGAGCCCGTCATCACTTTCTTTTCACCAGCAACCCCGCCGACCCTTGGATCGGAATAATGTTTTGCTATCTCCGTGATGCAGGCTGAATTCAACAAAGTATTGGCATCTGAAAAGACAACATAGGGT
>DATMMJ010000640.1:0-2285 GCA_035569795.1 Puia sp.
TTGCAGTTTCTGCTGCCTGCTTGATAATCTCAAGCTTTTCATCCTTAACGGTATCATTATCAATCGCTTTCTGATAATTTATTGTGACCAGGGAATCATTGCCAGGGAATTTGCTCAGCACCTGTGCATAAAAGGTAAAATCCTGGGTTACATAGCCCTCGGGCTTTTGTTTTGCAAAATATTGATCCAAGAAAGTTTTAGCACTGGTCGAATCGCCCTGGTCGCTGTAGCAATAGGCTATGAGCTTATAATATTTCGGGTCAGCATTTGCGCCGATTGAACTGAGCTTCTGTTGCGATGCCGCAATGCATTCCTGATATTTCTTGGCAGCGTACAAAAAACTGATACGGTCATAATCGTCCGATGGCTTTGGATCAGTAACCGCAGCATACTTGTCAAAATATCCAATCGCTTTATTTACATCACTGTGGTAAAACCAGTAGAAAAATAATTCGTAATATGCTGGGCCAAAAGAAGGGTCCAGTTCAGTAGCTTTTTGAAAAGCGGGCAAAAAATATTCCGTGTTCCTCTGTGTCAGATAAATCTTGCCAATCCTAAATTCGGCGGCTGCCGATTTTGGGTCAAGGGTCAGTGCTTTTTGATAAGACTGAACGGCATTACCTCCATCAGTCAATAACTTCCTGTACACGTCTCCCATAATAAGGTAGGTGTCCGGGTTATTGAAATTTTTTGTTTGTGTAGCCAGAGTTAATTTTTCTATGGCATAACCCGCATCACCGTTTTTTGAATCCGCATTAGCCTCGCCTATGGCATTTAATACATTCACATCTTTGCCTTTGGTGAGACTGATGGCCGTTTCAAAATGCTGCTTCGCATCCGCCGATTTGCCTTCGCGCAGTTCAATACCGCCAATACCTGCCAGTAATAACGGAGCACTGCCATTTGTCTGAAGGGCTTTCTGGTACAATGTTTTCGCAGCTACCGTGTCCCGAACGTCGGAAAGTGGAGGTGCATTCAATAAGGTCTGGCCGAGCCAATATATGGCATCGATATTATTGGGATTGGCCGCCAGCAATTTTTCAAAGGTCTCTTTTGCACTTTTAAAGCGCTCATAATATAAAAACCTTTTTCCCTGCTCAACAGATTGAGCGAATAGCACGTTGCCCGCCAGTACAACGCCCACTAGTAGACTTATTCGGATTTTCGTCATAATCAATCTCTATTTTTTTAATATTTGTAAATGTATTAAAATCTCTGAATTAATTCGAGATTTTAGTATCACGAATTTCAAAAGACATTCTTGCCGGCCACAGGTACGCCCTGCTGAATATCAATTGGCCTCGTTCAAACTGAAGGAAATTGACGAAATTGTTGCCAACACCCCTGAAATTTTCCTTCAAGATATAATACAAACCCCGTACCATGGGGTACCTATTAAGAGCGATATTTGCTTGATAAGGCTGCACGTAAGTTTCACCTTGACAACTTGTGCATTGGACAGCAGCAATTTTAACTTTTTGCAGGAATCTCAATTGCTGCTGATCATCCTGATCGCCAATCCAGCTCACACCAATAAAACCCAGCGCATTTTCATTTTCTGCCACATAATTAATTACTGCCTCGCTCGATTTTGCCGCAACCACATTTTTCCCAAGTGGCTGACCCTTTAGCACCGAATCCATCACATATCTCACGGTGCTTGTGGCTGAAGCTCCATCCATCACCACTTGTTTATTTCTTGTATTGCCACTTAAAAGGGACCGCACATCACCCATAGATAAAATAGTGTCTTTCGATGCATTGTTCACGACAATGGCAATAGCATCGTAAGCAAGAATACCGTAAATAGGAATAAAATGAATGGAATCCTGATAAAAGTTCTCTTCCTGCTTATTCAGACCCCGTGTCACTATAATCATGCGGGTGCTGTCGCTGGCAAGATCGCGGAAACAATCTGCTTCTGATTTATAATGCACCACGATCTGTGCATCGGGAAAAGAAGATTCAAAAACTTTTATTTCCGAATCCATGACCGGCTTGAAAGATTCATCCACACTTATGTTTATTTTCCCGTGCGTTGGTGTTTCCAGGTCCTGTTTATTGCTGTGCCCATTATTTGCGCAGCCAAACAACTGCAAACAGTACATGCCAACACAAAATAACCGGGCGTATCTAAAAGAGAAAAAAAAGCACATTAATTAAAATAATTTTTTTTGTATCCTCGATAAACGCGCCATCCCCCGTACAAAATACAAAGCCCAGCAAAAAAATAACGGTAAAAACTTTCAATTTCAAAACTGAACCCAAGCTGTTTTGAAAAAATA
>DATMMJ010000641.1:0-4441 GCA_035569795.1 Puia sp.
TCGCCAAGTGAAGGATATTTGATAGATGTATCAATTGCTCTGTTGCCAGGTGGTGGCTGAGCTGGGTCCATATACAATTCTTTGAAAGGGAAAATTTCGCTTAGCCCAACCATCGGGCCATTATTGTAACGTGCATTTGTAAGATGACCCGCAATCCACTGCAGGTGATTAACCTGCTCCGTCATGCGCTTGGCTCCTTGTGATTCTTCTACGCCTTCCAGCACGTTATTGAAAAGTTTGGTGTGGAGTGCAAATTGTTTCGCAATGATTTGAATGGATGACATGATGATTTGTTTTATGAATTATGAATCCTGAGCGGTAAGCATTACATGGTAAGTGGTAGATCGTCCATACAAAAAAATAAAAATTAAGTTTGGAATAGACCATTATCCTACTATAATTAACTTTTGCGCTGCTTACCGCTAAGTGCTTCCAACACCGGGTAGCCTTACATTGCCGGCATCGGAGCAATTTCTCTTACTTCTACATTGCCTTCGTTTGCGATGTGGGGACATTGCTTTGCCAATTCGACTGCTTTTTCAAGGCTATCAGCTTTCAATATAAGGTATCCCCCGACAATACCCTCTTTTGAAGAAGTAACCGGTTCAGCAGACGTCCCGGATAAGGATACCACCTTTCCGCCAGACACTAATGGAAGTCCTCCAACGAAACTGCCGGCTGCTGTCAGGCTTCCCATATATGCACCCCAGGCCTGCATTTCAGCCTTGTTCTCGGCATCAGTTTTTGCACTCATTGGCTTGCCGCCTCTTAATAACAAAAGATACTCTTTCATTTTAAAAAATTTTTAAGTTTGATTAATTGATGACAAATATATCTGGATAAAAAATTAGTCAGGGTGTGTACATACGGCATTCTAAGGGGTTGTTTGCGGCAAGCAAAAGACGTAATTTTAACGAGGCTCCTGGCTAGAAAATGATTGGCCAAGCTTTTATTAGTAAAATGAATAGCTATGAGACATAAACAGCCAACACCAAAAAATTCGAGAATTACAGGCAAACATATTTCGATTTTTGTGCCTGCGGGTAGTTGCATACTAAGCAGCATAGTGGGTTCTTACAAAATATTTACACAAGTAAATGAACTAATCAAAGTTCAAAACCCGGGCAGCCCAATGCCATTTAGCGTCCAATTGGTTGGCATAACCGAACAGACAATTCTATATAATGGTCTGTTCAGCATAAAACCGCACACAACTATTGATCAAGTGGACAAAACAGATCTTGTGATCATCCCTGCAATTAATGGAGATTTTGCCACGGAAGTTAAACGCAATGAAGCTGTGTTGCCATGGATAACACGGCAATTCAAACAAGGAGCTGAGATCGCGAGCCTTTGCACCGGTGCTTTCCTCGTTGCAGCCACTGGACTACTGAAAGGCAAAAAATGCGCCACCCATTGGATCGCCTATGACGCTTTCAAGAGGATGTATCCCGATGTAGGATTGGTAAAATCTGTTGTGCATGAAGAACAAGGCATTTGCAGTAGTGGAGGAGCTTATTCATTTTTAAATCTGATTTTGCATCTGGTTGAAAAATACGTAAGCCATGAAATGGCAGTCCAATGCTCCAAAATTTTTGAAATCGAAATGAACCGTTTTAGCCAGGCTTCATTTTCAATTTTCAGCGGATTCAAAATGCATGAAGACAATACGGTGATGCAGGCCCAGCAGTTTATAGAAGAAAATTATGCCGGTCGCATTAATGTGGAAGATCTTGCAAACCGTTCCTTACTCAGCCGTCGAAATTTTGAAAGGCGATTTAAAAAAGCAACTCATTATTCTCCCGCGGAATATATTCAGTACCTGAAAATTGAAGCCGCGCGACGGCAATTGGAAAGTTCCCGCTACCATATAAATGAAGTAATGTACGCCGTAGGATACAATGATACTAAAGCTTTCAGGACAACGTTCAAAAAAATTACCGGGCTCTCCCCGCTGGACTACAGGAACAGGTTTCAGGCGTACGGATCTTAGCAGGCTTTAAAGCATGAGTCCTTGTAAACCCAGCAGAGTAAGCAAATGGAGGGATTTTTACGGCTTTATTCAGCCCAACTCATGGTATAATCAGGATTCTCAATTTGCAAAGCATATTCCGTAAGCATCAACGGATGAAACGTATCAACCATCACAGCAAGCTCATTTGTCTGTTTTGCGCCTATACTTTTTTGCACAGCACCGGGATGAGGGCCATGAGGAATCCCTGCGGGGTGCAAAGTGATCATTCCCCGTGTCACATTTTTGCGGCTCATAAAATCTCCATCAACATAATAAATCAGTTCATCACTGTCAATATTGCTGTGGTTATATGGCGCCGGAATGGCCTGTGGATGATAGTCAAAAAGGCGTGGGCAAAATGAACATACTACAAAATTATTCCCTTCAAAGGTTTGGTGCACGGGCGGTGGTTGATGCACTCTGCCCGTAATCGGCTCAAAATCGTGGATCGAAAAAGCAAATGGGTAGCAGCACCCATCCCATCCAACCACATCAAAAGGATGGTGGCCATAGTGAATGCCATACAGCGTATTTTTCTTTTTAACCTTAATTAGAAAATCACCTGCAGCATCAATCGTTGTCAAATCTTGCGGCGGCCGGATATCCCTTTCACAATAAGGAGAATGCTCAAGCAATTGCCCGTATTTGCTCAGGTATTTTTTTGGAAAGCGCACCGGGCTTGATGATTCAACAATGAACAATCGGTTCTCAGCACTTTCAAATTCAATCTGATAAATTGTTCCCCGGGGCACCACAAGATAATCGCCATATCCAAAGGAGATCGTGCCATAAATTGTCTTGAACATTCCGCTGCCTTCGTGTACAAAAATAATTTCATCGGCATCGGCATTCTTGTAGAAATAACCTTGCATGCTTTGGGTGGGTGCAGCGAGTGCTATGTGGCAGTCATTGTTTACCAGAATCGTTTTCCTGCTTTGCAAATAATCTGTTTCAGGAGTAATCTTGAATCCTTCAAAGCTGCGATGCTTCAACATTTTTTCCTCTGATATTTTTGGGGACATATCATAGGGAGCATCTGTTCTAATAATTTCTGTCGGCGGATGGCAGTGATACATCAAAGAGTAATCATTTGAAAAACCTTCGGTAGAGAATAATTGTTCTGCATAGAGATTCCCGTTAGGCTGTCGGAACTGCGTATGGCGCTTATGCGGGATATTACCAACTTTATGATAGTAAGGCATCTTAATAAATTTGTTTGTGAGCTAGTACAAAAATGTGCATTATAAAATATGGTGCAAATACTCAATTGTGTTATGGAGAAATAGTTTCATTTAGCAATTATTTATTTCATTTCGAGGGAAAGCTTGCGAAAACAGCACTTCCAGTTTCCGCTATCATTTCAATAAGTCGCGATGCGGAAGATTGGCATAAATAAATCATCAGTGTAAAGTTATGAATCTTAATTTAGCCCTCAAGCATAAGTACGAAAATGGTCCAATCCTTAAATTGATGCATTGGGCCACCCGGTATTTATTTTCAAGGAGCTACCAATAATATGACACGCATCGGCCTAATTTCTGACACACATGGTTACATTGATGAAAATGTTTTCAGCCATTTTGAGTCATGCGATGAGATATGGCATGCAGGCGATTTTGGCTCACCTGAAATTGCAGACAGGTTAAAATCTTTTAGGCCACTACGCGGGGTATATGGTAATATTGATGGCAATGATACGAGAGCCCATTACCCTGAAAAGTTGCATTGGCAAACGGAAGAGGTAAAAATTTTCATGGTGCATATTGGCGGTTACCCGCCAAAATACACAAGCGAAATAAAAAAAGATATCATTGCATGGAGGCCGCAAATGTTTATATGCGGTCATTCTCATATTTTAAGAATCATGTTCGACGAGCAATTACAATGTCTTCACATAAACCCGGGCGCGGCTGGCAATCAGGGCTGGCACAAAATGAGAACTATTGTGCGCTTTACGATTGATGGGAAAGAAATAAAAAACTGCGAAGTAATTGAGCTTGGGAAAAGAGGATAATGGATAAAAAACCTGAACATTCTTTCAATAAAATTCATTAATATTTGCATGATATTTTCAAGGATAATTTATTCACTAAAAATAAAAACCCTTTTTTTATGAGCGTAGGTTCAAAACACATTGCAACATTTCTTTTAGGCGCCGCAGCAGGGCTTGCAGCGCACAAGTACATGACCATGACCCCGGAAGAAAAAGAAAAACTGGCTTCGGATGTTAAAGACAAGGCTAATCGATTTAAAACAGAAGCAGAAAATGCGGCCGGAAAGACAAAGGCTTATTTTGAAGAGTTGAAAACAAAAGGTGGCGAGGCTTTGAAAGAGCATCTCGGTGATGCGGAAAATATTTTGCATAATCTATTTGGTAAAAAGACGCCAGGTGCTCCCGGCCAAGATACAAAAAGCGTATAGAAATCT
>DATMMJ010000642.1:0-2590 GCA_035569795.1 Puia sp.
AGACTTTTCCCGTGCTGGACAAACCAAAATTTGGTAAACCCCAATGTACAAATCATGCGATCTCGCAATCCAAATCTAGTATCTGCTCATTCTCCCGGGCACGAAGCTGCTGGCTTGTAAGGCTGCTTCCATCATGACTCCAGCCGGGCGGCCCGAAGACATAGTTCCATTTTGAGCGCCAGGAGAGGTCTTTTCTGGAAATATCTTTTAAAATATTTTTCCATTCATGAAAGACTACCGTAACGGGGGTCAATTTTTGGATTGGCTTTGTCAACCCGTATTTTTTTTGTTGATAGTGGTCATCAGGTAATTCGGGCTGGAAAGTGCCGAACAGCTGATCCCAAATAATCAGGAACATGCCCATATTCCTGTCAAGATATTTGGGGTTCGAAGCATGGTGCACCCTGTGATGAGAAGGAGTTACCAGGATATACTCCAGCCAGCCCATTTTCTTTATGAGTTCTGTGTGCACAAAGATGCCCCATATCTGCGTTGCGGAATAGATGAATACGATATCCAGTGGCTTAAAACCGCAAAGGGCAAGCGGGATAAAATAAATGAACCGGTATAAAGGCTGGAATACAGATGACCTGAAACCGACTGTGAAATTCATTTGTTCAGAGGAATGATGCGTTACATGCACTGCCCAGAAAAATCGTATCTCATGATCAAAGCGGTGGAGCCAATAGTACAAAAAATCCTCGGCAAGGACTAACACGACCCAATACAGGACGACATTGGAAAACGACAATAATTGGTGTACATAAAAATATTGAAGAATAATGAGGTACAAAGCGCGGAAAAAAACATCAATAACTGCATTAAGCAGCATCAGGTAGATACTTGCTGCAGTATCCTTCCATGCATATAACCGCAGGTGCTGATAATTGCTCAATAATATTTCCAGACCTATGATAACAATATAGGCCGGCGTGCTCACTAAAATCAATATCTGTTCTCTTAATCCATTCATGAGGAGCAAAAATAATGATAATAATTTGGTGATGGGAGAAAGTGCTAATTTGCAAACATCCGCTAAGCGAAATATAGTCATGCGCTATCAATAATGAACAACAAAAAACAGTCAACAATTGGCGAGTTGCTGGGTAACTGGGAGAGAAAATCTGCCGAGCATCAAAAGCAATACAAGAATTTTTTGCAAAGAGCCAATAAAAACGAAGTGTTAAAGCAATTGCCAGCACTGCACCAGCAGGCATTTGCAAAAATTGACTGCCTGCAATGCGCCAACTGCTGCAAAAATTATTCGCCAAGGTTTAAAACCCCGGATATCAAGCGGATTGCAAAACATTTAAAAATGAAGGAAGGCGATTTTGTTGAGACATATCTGCGCCTTGATGAAGACGGCGATTATGTGGCTAAGTCAACGCCTTGCCCTTTTTTAGGGAAAGATAATTACTGCTCTATATATGAAAACAGGCCATCGGATTGTCACCGGTTTCCTTACACTGATGAGGATGTGATCATAAAGCGCCAAAGCCTAACTTTAAAAAATTCCTCGTTTTGCCCCATCGTCTTTTATGTGCTGGAAGAATTGATGAAAGGATAGTTCCTCCTTTCCCGCCAGGGGACGGAAGTTGCAACCCGTAGGCACGTCCGTAAAAAATAGGTTCGCCCTAGCGTGCTGGAGAGATATTTTTTTTAGTTTCCACTGGTTTCGTAAATTGGATAATAAATTTAGTGCTATATGATAAAATTCAATGAGCTTAAAATTGGTGATATTGTAAATGCAGAATACGAAGGCGTAGTACGCGAGGGCGAAGTAATTGATCTGGACTGGGAAGATAGGCTGGTATGTGTACAAACAGACGTGCAGGATTTTTGGTACGAGCCGGAGCACCTGATCCCCATCGTTGTCAATGACGAGCAACTGAACAAATTTGGTTTCCAAAAAGTAGAGAATGCTGATGGAACTGTAAAATACATGAAAGACGCATTCAGGATTCTATTACCCCGGAGCGATGATTTCTCTTCTTTTGAAATGTGGTATCGTGAAGACCGGAGGCATTTTAACCATCCTATCTCGCTACATGAACTCCAGAACCATTATTCGCAAATGACCAAAGTGGAGCTCGCTTATTAAATAGCGTTTTTTCATTTGCGTGGACTGGATTGATTTTCAAGAGCAAAATTCTCTTTTTTTCGTTTTTTCGGCAATATTGCACCCTAGGTTATACAATTTATTGCCAGTTAGGCAGATGAACGATCCTATTATCCACAAAAAAAAGGATTTTTTCCACGAAATTTTCTTATTTCGGGTAGATAATACTATCTTTGCGCTCCCAAAAATTGTATGGCTAAACAAGCACTCATTAAACAAGATGGAACCATTATTGAAGCCTTATCTAATGCTATGTTCAAAGTGAAGCTTGAAAACGGGCATGAAATTTTGGCGACCATATCAGGGAAAATGAGAATGAATTACATACGGATTTTGCCGGGCGATAAAGTAGGAGTGGAGATGAGCCCTTACGATTTAACCAGGGGTAGAATTATTTTCAGGTACAAATAAGAATCAACGGGCGGGTAAGGCCGCAAAATGTAAACAAAATGAAAGTCAGGGCATCCATAA
>DATMMJ010000643.1:0-22389 GCA_035569795.1 Puia sp.
ATCGAACAGGTCTTTATCAAGTTGTGGTTTTACTTCACACTTGTTATTAAAATGCATCGTTGCGCTATTTGTTGCAGTGAAAGCAGGCCATGTAGGTAAGCTACTATGACCCGGATTTCCACTTCGTGCAAAATTTATCCAGGCACTACTTATTTTATCAGCAAGAGCGTAAGCCTCTTTTGTGCCCCCGGTCATTTCTTCGCACTTTTCAATATTGTTGAAAACAAAAGGCAATTCCATACAATGCACAGCTTTGTATTTGCCATCCATTATCGGAGATTGCCACGTAAAAAGATACATGTAAACTGGCGCTGCATTTAGAGCAGATTTTTCCTTTGCCTGTGAAACGGCGCCGGGCCGGAACAGCACGTCAACATCCATGAGGTCGGTAGGCTTTGTGTCGTTAGGATATGCTTTCTTTACAGCAGCAATGTATGCGTCAGCTTTATCGCCTTGTTGTTTTTTAATAATTGTCATTACCTGATCTTGCGTTGCGTTACTCATAGCTGTAAATAATGAAGGCATGAATTCATTTTTTACTGTTCCGATTAATAATGGAACATCCTTCGATAGTTCAAGAGCCTGTTTCGAAAAAAGTTGATATGGAATATCTTCACCATCAACACTTGGTCCCCAACTCAGGCCAAAACCAAACCCTGGAACGGTTTTACCGTCAGCCTTCATTTTATTTTCGACCGCTCTTAAAGCTTTTTTGCCGGCATCACTTAAACGCTGGTAGGGAATCGTTTGCAAACTGTCAACCTGGTTTGTTTGCAGGTTCAATACTTTCAATACTTCTACGGCTATTTCTTGTGTGACGCTCTTTTCAACCATATCTGATCTGAATGATCCACTTTCATTAATAGCTTTTTGAAACAAGCCTTTTGCAGAAGGCATCGCCATCAATGTATTTACCTTTGCACCTCCGCCAGACTGACCAAAAATGGTAATATTATTAGGATCTCCGCCAAAATTTTCAATGTTTGCTTTTACCCATTCAAGCGCCGCTTTAATATCGAGCATACTTGCGTTGGCTGAATGTTTGTATCTGTCTCCGTATGCAGAAAGATCTAAGAAGCCAAGAATATTTAAACGATGATTGATTGATACAACAACCACATCACCTTTTTTTGCAAGATTCTCGCCATCATAAGAGGGAAGCTCCTGTGATGATCCTGCAGTATAGCCACCACCATGTATCCAGAACATCACAGGTCTTTTCTTACCGTCATTGATTGCTGGCGTCCATACGTTCACCCGCAAACAATCTTCATTTGTATAGCCCCAGTCGTGATGATATACGAATTCGCTTTCATCCTGGACAAATGCAGTTGGTGTTTCCAGTGGCGCAACTGGTCCATACGTCATTGAGCTGCGCACATTTGTCCAAGGTTTTGGTTTTTGCGGCGATTCAAATCGTTTTGCTGTTGCGTACGGTATTCCTTTGTAAGTATATATGCTATTGTGAATATACCCGCGCACTTTACCTGCATCGGTATTAGCAACGGCAATGTTTTCTCCTGTTTGCAACTGAGCTGTAGCAGTAAAACAAATGAAAGAGCATACTAAAAGGGAAGTTGTTTTTTTATTCATGATACAATTTAGCTTTTAAATTTTTGAGGTTTGTTTAAAGGAAATGGCTAAAAATATTGCCGGAGAATATCTTATTATCATTTTCTAAAAACCTTTGCCTTCCTACAGTTTATCTGGTTGATTTTGACAGATTTTTTTTGCGCTTTTTTAATCAGTATTCGGTCAGTTGAAGTTTAGTTGAAACGTGTTTATGACCAGTTGATCGCCTATAAAAACAATTAATGCCAAATAATCAAAGTCCTAAAACAGCCTTGTGCACTTGTTTTTCATTTTCCCAGATACAAATGATATGTTCATTATTGACTGCTTTGATAATTGGCAACGCTCCTTTACCAAGATGCTGCTTTCTGCCTTGTGGCAAAACACATACTACTTCTCCATTTTCAGTCCATGCATATACGATTTTGCCATTCACAGATTCAATCGAGCAGCCGCTGCCTCCACCAATCTCAATTTCCGGTTTTCCTGGTTCGCAGGCGAATATCTTACCTTGCCTGCGCCAAACTGTTTGGGGGATATTTCTTGTACTAATGACAATGCCACCGCCATCCATCGGGCATCCATTCAAAGGCCAGCTTCCATTCCCAAGTTTTTCGGCATTACCAAAATGGTTGCCCTCATCAGTAGACCCAATCAAATACAAGTCTCTGTTCCCGTGGAGGCTATTTCGAAACATTATAAATACTTTATTGCCTTTTACAGCAACGGATGGCTTGCAGCATTCACAAACAGAAGAATCAGGCGAAGCATATATCAACACGTTCTTTGACCATGTCTTGCCCGCATCAGTTGATTTGGCACCGACTATCTTATTGCGCATATTGCCCCTAAGATCAAGCCAGACAGCAAAAAGGGTTTCGCCATCCCCACTTAAAGCCATTAGACCCTCTTTTGCAATTGCATCAATATCATTTACCCTGGCGCCTTCTATCCAATGGCCACCTCCATCTTTTCTGTAAGAATAAATATTACCGGATACATTTGCTGCAAGAATGGTCAGGCCTTCAAGGGTACACGCAATTTGTGGGCCTCGCATCGCAGCAGCTGATAAACCGGGAAGCTTGGATACTAAAGAAGGCATGGAAAATGTTTTCCCCCCATCATTTGACTGTTCATACATAATGTTCTCTCCTGTGCCATACACTAGATGCGCATTGCCCGATTTATCTATTGCCAGATTCGGCATTTGTCCTTTAGCAATGATTGAAGTGGAGATATTGCCCGGACGCCTTTGTTCGAAATTTATATTAAATGGCATCATCAGGCAAAGAAAGGCAAGCGATTTCATTTTTTTTAAATTTGCTCCATTGCAAAACTAAGGATATATCAGCTTTAATTTTTAAGAACGAAACCCCTCATGAATTAACTTTTGTCTTCTGGAGCCATCATGGAGAATACTTCTTTTGCAGGTATCTGATAAAATAAACTAATTATAAGTGTGCTAAATTCACATAAGTAAAACTCAAATCAGAATTTTATGAAAAAAAATATCTACCCAATTGCTGCGTTGCTATTCATCGCCGCATCTGCTTTTACGGTTATCCAATCCCAGAACTGGAAGATCGGCGAAGATTACAGTATTAAGTTCTCCGGCGATAATGCGTCTGGCATTTTCAAAGGCTTAAAAGGAACCGTGAACTTTGACGACGCGAATCTTGCTTCATCAAAATTCGATGTCGCCGTCGATGTTGCTACCATCAATACCGGAAGTGGAATGAAGAACATTCATGCCAAAAGCGACAAATGGTTCGATGCCGAAAAATACCCGACCATCTCTTTTACTTCTTCTTCCATAACCAAAACATCAGCTGGCTATGAAGCAAAAGGAAGGCTGACCATGCATGGCGTCACAAAAGATTTTATCATTCCTTTCTCTTTCACCAAAAACGGAAATGACGGTGGGTTTGCTTCCAGCTTTGACATAAACAGGCTTGATTTTAATATGAAAACTCCAGAACCAGACTTGGGCGCTGCTACTATATTAAAGGTCGATCTGAATGTCCCAGTTCATAAGTAATTAAAAATCCGTCACTTCCAAAATATACATTGCCGGGATTCTATTTTAACTCTTTATCCACTATTCCGCAGCAACTAAACTGGTAAAGTTAAGCTTCAAAAAAAGCAATGCTGTTTATTTTTTTGTAAGATTTTTTCTGTTTCCGCCAGCTCCGGCTATTGATTTTGCCTGTTGAACGACTGCGCGTCTTCTTAATTTTTAAAGGCCCATAGCTTCGCATCATTAAACAGCGATATGGATCATTTGTCAATAAATACCAACGAACAAAATCGTGAATTCATACTGCAAGTTATTCAGCCGGGCCTGGCAGGTTTGATGGATGGTTCTGTTTCTTCGCTCGCCCCGCTATTTGCAGCAGCGTTTTCCACGCGCAATAGTCACACAACTTTGATAGTAGGCCTTGCGACGGCTGTTGGTGCGGGAATAAGTATGGCTTTTTCAGAAGCGCTTTCTGATGATGGCAAGCTGAGCGGAAGGGGCAGCTCTTTGACAAGGGGGCTGGTGTGCGGTTTGATGACTTTTATCGGCGCAGCGGGTCATACCCTACCCTTCCTATTTTCTTCTTTCCATCTTGCCATGATTGTCGCGGTAATTGTGGTGGCAATTGAATTAATGACGATAGCCTGGGTTAGGCATAACTACATGGACACGGCATTAGCAAAAGCTGTATTTCAGATTGTGATGGGAGGGGTCATCGTTTTTATTGCAGGAATTCTAATCGGCCGGAGTTAACCCACAGGAATGAGAGTTCTTAATCCGATATTATTTTTCGTTGATACTTTAGTGTTAGTGTTCCTTACGTATCTTTTTTTACAAAATGTCGATACCGGCAGTAACGCATGGATATTGATACCAATCTTTGCAGGAATAATTGCAAGTATTTTTCTTCTGGTCTTACTTTTGAAGAGCTACATAAATCAGGTTCCCGGCCGCAGGCGTGAATAAGTAATTAAAGATTTTGTCGTACCCATTCTGATCCGACAACAGCTTTTGCCCACTGAACGATTGACAGATATTTTTCCCTTCTTCAGAGTGTAGGTTCACACCTGCACATAAATAATTACAAAATGAAACGACACTTTTTTTTCAGAAGCTGTAAATATTTCGTAGCTGGGATACTTTTTGTGGTAAGCTCATGCCAAACCAGGAAAATGAAAAATGTTCTTACTAAAGCCCCACAGATCTTAAACGCCTCCTCTAATTTATTAGGAATTTGTTTTATTGTACTTACATCATTAAAAGTATTGAACATTTCAAAAAAACTGTCATTGATGATGTCACCACTTTCGCAATTATTGTATTTATGGCCAGTTGCCTGTTTTCATTTCTTTCCCGTCGAAGAAGTGGCGCTAAAAGTTTAGCTGTTCCATATTGCCGACATCATTTTAATTGGAGGAATCAGCCTTTTGTTTGTTACTACTCTTTTATTTACATTCCATATCATTGGGTAATTGCCAGCAGGCCTTTCAGAAAATCCTTTCAGCAAATTGAAAGGAGGTTGGTTTATGTTTGAGGGGACTTTGATCTGAACTTGTGCTGGAATCTCCTGGCAATCCTTCATTTTTAATAAGCATTCCCATTGGCTCAGCCAACCGGGCGACAGTTTCCGCCTTTTCAACGACTCTACCTGTTTATTTCTTCGCACCGAATTTAGCTTTGGTTAAGCATTTAAAAACTCATTGCAAATCTGATCCGGCAATAAAATTTATTACGGCTCAGCCATTGCGGTGGGCAAGATTAATTTAATAAAATAATTTTTTTATGAAAAGAGCAAACATGAGTGCAATCTTGGTTTTGGTGCTGACAGCCGCCAGCAGTTTTGTATTTCCAACACTTCACGGAAAATTCAGCCCTCCTACTAAAGGAAAACGAAAAACCCATTTTAGCCAACCAGCTGCTGCCTTTATCAAACTGCCAAAGGATTTCCATATTGAGGTCGTTGCAGACAACTTGGGTACTGCCAGGCATCTAGCAGTAGCAAGGCAAGGCTTAGTTTATGTCAAACTTGGTAAATTAAAAAAAGGTAAAGGCATCATCGTCTTGGAAGATATTACCGGCGATGGGAAAGCATATAAAGAGGCAGGATTTGGAAACTTTATTGGTACGGGTATCTATATTAAAGATGGTTACCTCTACGCTTCATCGAATACGGATATTTACCGGTACCGCCTGAATGAAAAAGGCGAAGTCATTGATACTGCCCATGCCGAAAAGATTGTGACCGGCCTGCTCGACCGACACGAACATAATTCCAAATCTATAGTTCTTGACAATAAAGGAAATATTTACGTCAACGTGGGTGCCTATTCCAATGCATGCCAGGTGCAGGATCGTACCAAGGGATCACCCGGAATCAACCCTTGCCCGATACTCGATTCTGCCGCCGGTATCTGGCAGTTCAGGGCGGATAAGAAAAACCAAACATACGGCGACGGAGTTCATTATGCTACAGGCCTTCGCAATGTGGTAGGATTAGATTGGAATCAGCAACTGGATCAGCTTTTTGTAATGCAACATGGCAGGGACCAGCTTTTTCAGCTTGACCCCGACTTATTTGATGCGAAGCAAAGTGCAGAGTTACCGGCGGAGACGATGTATGCAATTCAAAAAGGAGATAATGCAGGCTGGCCTTATGTTTACTATGACCCGTTTCAAAAAAAGAAAATCTTGTCCCCGGAATATGGAGGAAATGGTCAGAAAACAGCCGGTGAAAATGTAATAGACCCTATTGATGCTTTCCCTGCGCATATGGCCCCCGATGGACTGCTTTTTTATACCGGTACTATGTTTCCAGAGAAATACAAAAATGGGGCATTTATCGCTTTTCACGGATCATGGAACAGAGCTCCCGAAAAACAAAAAGGATATTTCGTGGTCTTCCAGCCATTTAAAAATGGCAAACCCGACGGCAATTGGGAGATATTCGCAGATAATTTTGCCGGTATGGTGGATATTACCTCTCCTTCTGAGGCACAGCATCGTCCCTGTGGACTTGCCCAGGGCCCCGATGGTGCCCTGTATGTTTCTGATGATGTCAAAGGAACCATCTTTAGAATCACTTATGGTGACAAATAGGCAAGTGGATAATTTACGATTTCATAAAACGAATAATCATGAGAGGGATAACGATAAAAATATTTGCATTGCTCGGAATTGTAATGTTTTGTATGTCCTTGCAATCCCACTTGGCGGCGACACTCCCGAGGCGTTTGCGGACTCCAGGGCAAAGGGGCAAAATAATTTACGAACAAACTTGTCTGCCCTGCCACCAGGCCGACGCGGGTGGGGTGCCCGGTATGAATCCGCCGCTGCGAAAGAGCTCTTATGTGCAAGGCACTCCTGCAAGGCTAATCAATATTCTACTCAGAGGGTTGAATGATGGCGTGGAAATTGATGGAGAAACTTATTCAAACCCCATGCCCTCCTTCAGCACTGTTTTGAAGGACGAAGAAATTGCTGATGTCCTTTCTTATCTGCGTAGCAATTTTGGCAACAAGGCCGGCCCAATTAGTAAGTCTCAGGTCAGTAGGATCAGGCAGGGCCTAAATAAATAAGAATAATAAAGACCAACCGAATAAAAATAACAATTAAAAAAACAAATCATGGAATACAGACAATTGGGTAATACAGATCTGAAAGTTTCAGCAATCACATTCGGTGCCTGGGCTATCGGAGGATGGATGTGGGGTGGAACGCAAAGAGAAGATGCGCTCGATGCAATATGGGCATCATATGACAACGGAGTGACAACAATCGATACAGCGCCAATTTATGGACAAGGCCTAAGCGAAGAAATTGTCGGCGAAGCAATTCGCAGTCTGCCTCGCGATAAGGTGCAGATATTGACGAAATTCGGCATGCGCTGGAATGACGTAAAAGGCGCCTTTGCATTCAGTAGTAATGACAACGCTGGCAATCATATCGACATTTACAAATATGCCGGCAAAAAAAGTGTTATTAAAGAATGTGAAGACAGCCTGCGCCGTCTCGGCACGGATTATATTGACCTCTATCAGATCCATTGGCCTGATAATACAACACCTGTTGCAGAAACTATGGAAGCTTTGGCAGAACTGTACAAACAAGGAAAAATACGTGCTGCGGGCGTCAGCAATTATTCAGCGAGCCTGATGGCAGAAGCGGAAAAAACTTTACCCCTCGCTTCGAACCAGGTGCCATACAGCATGGTGGAACGATCAATAGAAAAAGAACTCGTGCCATATTGCATCAAACATAACAAGGCTATTATTGCCTACAGCCCATTACAAAGAGGATTGTTAACTGGCAAGATCAAACCTGACCATGTCTTTGCTTCCGGAGACCATCGCCCGGGAACTGAGTTTTATAAGCCTGAGAATATTCGGCGCATTGATAAATTCCTGGCCAAATTGGAGCCGCTTGCAAAATCCAAAGCGGCCAAGCTCTCTCAAATTGTTATTCGCTGGACCATCGAACAGCCAGGCATAACTATCGCACTCGTAGGTGCACGCTACTTAGAGCAGGCGATACAAAATGCCAAAGCAATGGACATACATCTTTCAAAAGAAGAGATAGAATTTATCAACGGCGAATTAAAAGAACTGGAACTTGTGGGCGACGAAGTTCCTGCATAGAAATAAGATAAACAAAAACAAGCCGGCGTTTACTGCTAGTTCAAAATATGCTTTTTTATTGGAAATATTTTTGTCTCGGATCATCCATTTGCGTGATCGGATTTGCGGATTGTACTGTCAATAGCATACAAAAATGTAGAGCAATACAACAAATTGTAAAAGCGCATACTTGTATCGCAAAATAAACTAAGAGATTTATTTGTAAATACATTTTGTGCCATCAATAAAATAAAAACGTGACCGCAGTAATGCTGTCAGATGGTTGTTTTTTTGCTCGGTTTCCCCGCTCCAGCCCTCAAGGCCTTCAAAAATTCGCTATCCAATTCACTGGAATTTTTCTCTATTTATTTCAAACTGTCTTTTGATGCAATTAGTTAAGTAGTGTGTTTTCCGAAAATGAATACATGGTCAATTTGAGTTTTATCTCCCGCTCATCATTGAAATCATCATAAAAATAAATGGTAAGCTGCCATTCATTGCCTCGGGGCCAGTTGTTCGTTGACGCGCAGTCCAGAGCAAGTAGGCCGGAACAGGAGTTTATCCCTTTGTCATCCTCAATGATACCTTGCAAAGGAAAGACCAATCCGTCATTTGAAAGGTCAGAAAGGTCGATATTAAAACTTGAATAAAAACTGGCTTTCACTTTTATTCTCTTATTATCGCAGGCAGATATTGTGAGCTCCGAATTTCCGACAGGAGTCACCATAACCAAACTATTGCCTTCAAGAGATAGGTTTTTTTTCACAAAGTCGATGTTTACTTTCACCAGCGGTACATGCATTGCAAGTGAACGACGGCGCTTGTTACTCCTGTCATTAGCACGGGTGTTAGAACCAGGGATGCAATATTCAAGACGCTTGAGAAGATTAGGGTGTGTCATAATGAAGCTTTTTATAAGTTCACGTAAACCTACCTCACAAAGTGATGAAATCAGGTAGCAATCGCTCAATAGGCGAATGCTGTCGCTGGAATCGGCAAAAGTGAAAAATGGTACTTGTTATTCAGCTCGCAAAAAGGAGAAGTTGCATTGCTCACCGAAAAAAGGAAATCTTCTTACTCCGGACAAAATATAAAATAGTTGGGTGACTAAAAGGAATCAATATGTTAGCGCGCGAGTCCTTCCATTTGGTTTACACTTATACAAGTTGAGATCGCAGGTCCTCTAAACCTGGAAGATTATCCAGATAAACAAAATGCCTTTTGGGCGACATAAACTGCCCGTTGAACGAATGAACATTGTGGAGACTCCGAAGGAGAAATAACTTTGTGTTTCAAATTATTTTTTAAAAAAAAGAAAATTATGAAAAAGATTTTTTTAGCAGCAGGTCTTTCACTTGCGACTGTCACTGTAACATTTGCGCAAGGTAACAATGACAGCGATAACCCAGACGTAAGTTCATTTACTAAAAGCCAGTTCGCAACAGATTTTCCCGACGCCACCAACGTCCATTTTGCAAATGAAAAAAACTTCAGTGAGGTATCTTTCACGCAAGAAAAGGAAAAAATCAGCGCTTATTACGACGATAGAAATCAACTGGTAGGAACCATCCAAAAGAAAGCTTTTGATGACTTACCTGAAAATGCAAAAAAGAATATCCAGAAAAATTATGCAGGTTATACTATCCTCGATGTAGTAAAATTTAATGACAATGAAAGTGATGGTACGGAATTGATTCAGTATGGAACCTCACTGGATGACGGCGACAACTATTTTGTGGAGCTCAAAAAAGATAGCAAAGCAATAGTAGTTAAAGTAAGTCTAACTGGTGGAGTTGAATTCTGGACCACCATGAAATAGATTTTCTTAAGTTATGGATATTCTATGAACCAGCCGGATTTTGTCCGGCTTTTTTATTAAAGAGAAACGCTTTGGATGTGACGCATTAGCTTTTATTTCTGCTTGCAATAAATATTAAAATACCGGCAAAAACGATCGAACTCAAGCCAATGGATTTTGTGATTAATCCCCCAGTTAGGCATCCCAGTAAAAAAGGCAAAATAACATAAATTCCATTGATGATTCTCAAAGTAAATTCTTGTTTCCTTTGTTCACTAAGTTCTAAATAATTGGTCATATCAATAAATAATTGGGTCACGTTCCCTGTCATTACAGTAGTTGGCGCGAGAATCTCTTTCACCGAAAAACGTCCGAAGGCATTTTGTAATCCCAAAGCAAAAACGACAAGCAATGGGATAATTACTTTAAGCAGGTAGGCTATATTTTCATATCTGTAAAAATAGGTCATACCTCCTGCTGTTATTAATAAGAAACTCTCCAGAATCAGTAGTCTGTTAGTACCTTTTTTGTAGATATTGGAATTGTCCACGATGAGTGTGGAAAAAATAACAGAAAGAATAAACGCTGGAAAAGAAATCAGTTTTATCCAGGATGAAGACATTTGATTGGTTACGATATCATAAGCGAAAACCACGAAGTTGCCGGTTATATGGGCAGAGAAAAGTCCATCTGCTCCAACAAAAGTTGAAGTATCAGCAAAGCCGGCTACGAAGCTTAGTAGAACACTTGTTAGAGTCACTGTGTTTAATTTCATAAAATTAATTTTATACCAACGTTATGGCACTCATCGGGCGATTAAAACGGTCCACCACTGGATAATGGTTGCAGGATCAGCTTACATGGAACAAAAAATCTTATTTGTCACTGAAGCCAATGGCGGGAGGCTGCTTTACTTTGCCCCTTAAAAATAAGTCAGGGAGGAAAATAAAAACAACTATTCCCGCCATGAGCAGTATGAACAACTATAGTTTTCCATAGGAGTCAAGGCTATGCACATAAAATATAGCCAAGAAATACTTACCCTTTCGTATTACCAAAAAATAATATTGCAAAAAAGAATTCTCCTTTTTGAACATTTGGGCTGTATAGAATTACGATGCTAAGAACCCGAACCGAAGGTACGGTTCATGAAAAATTAAGAAAATATCAATCGTACAATAAGTAAAATCAATAGTCAAATGGAGTGAAAATCTTTGCTTTTAAGCCATGACTATAGAAGTAAATGATCCGGACGCTTATCCCTATCCGTCAATAAGGCAGGATGCATATCCTTTGACAGAACCGATAAAAGTTGACAAGATTATTATTTAATGAAACCCGACAGGTATCTGTTAGAAGAAATATTTTGCATTTTTTTTTGTTGGCATTCAGAGCGCAAAAAAAATTGCACTATTTTTCTATTGTTTAAATCCTTCATTGCCTGATGCCTGAGACTCTCAGATAATTGGCACGCCGACAGATCTTGGCGTTCTAACTACATTTCCTGCCGCTTAGCCGTTTAGCATCCGGAAGAAGAAAACCCTGCTAGTACATTTGGATCGAAAACATCTCAAAGTTTTCTCATAAGCAGTTAGTTTTGGTGACGGGCCGCATTTTCATGCGGCCCTATTTTTAAGAATATTGAAATTCACCTAATCATAATATAGAAAACTTCTATAGAAAATCAAATCCCAAAACGGTCAGAAATCTTTAATTTTAGGAAATGAATGCGTTGATCATAGACGATAATAAAATCGCCAGAACAACGACGCGGCAATTGGCAAGCAAAATTGTTGACATCAATATTGTCGCGGAATGCGGCAGTGCAATGGACGCTTACAACCTCCTGGTTGCGCAGCCCGTGGATCTGCTGTTGCTTGATATAGAAATGCCCGGCATGAGTGGACTGGAACTGACTAAAAATCTCGAGAACAAGCGGCCAGTCATTATTTTTATCACATCAAAAAGAGAATATGCAGTGGATGCCTTTGATTTGAATGTAGTTGATTATATTATAAAGCCGCTAACCAGTTCCCGTTTTATTCAGGCAATCGACAAAGCAAGGGAGATCTTGGAAAGTAACAGGGAAGAAGTGAAAATAAAAGAGGACGAGTTCATTTTTATCCGTGATTCCAATATTGTACGAAGACTGAAGCTGGATAAAATCTTATACGCAGAAGCTATGGGAGATTATGTAAAATTGTTTACTCCAGAAAAGTTCTATGCCATTCATACGACATTGAAAGCTGTGGAAGAACGGTTGCCTGCTTCAGGGTTTCTTCGGGTACACCGATCATACATGGTAGCGATAAATAAGATCGACAGCATGGAGAGCGGCGTATTGATAGTGAATGGCAAACCACTCCCGGTAGCTGATGCATACCGAGCTTTATTAAACAAGAGAATGAACATCCTTTAAGAGAACCAAGGATTATCTAAAAGATATGACCAGCAACCGGTTCATTTATTTCATACTCTCTGCATTTATCGCAGGCAATTTGCTGCTCATTTTCATGCAATACAATTCTGTAAAAAATATAAACAACCTTATTGGAGGGAACGAAAAATTGTTGCATGAATTGCAAGTGAGCAATCAGCTCAGGGAAATGGAGCGGGACCTACTGTCCACGGAAAGTAAAATCCGAGGTGCTATCGCAACCAGCGACACTTCCTATCTTAAAGAAATAGACATTCGAATCGCCGAAACAAAAAGATATCTGGATTCATTAAAAGTGGTCAGCGATCAAGACAGTACTTTAATGCATATTGAGCGCCTCAATGCAATTGCCGATGAAAAGTTAGCGCTTAAAAACCGCGTATTGGATAGCTTTCATCATACAGGTAAAATTTCGTCGGAAAGTTTTAAGAATATACTTAAACCCAGAATGCATACCAATGATGAAACCAACGATCTCAGCTTTAAACTTACTGACAGCAGGCAGCGATTGCTAGACTCCCTTTCCATTTCGATAAGCAGAAGCGGTAAAAAAGCCCGAACCTTGGGCACAGTCATGATTATAGTGGTATTACTGAGTGAGGCAGGGTTATTCTGGTATATTATAAGCCGGATAAAACGACAAAATCACTTGATCCAGGAGTTAGATGCCTCCGAAAAAAAAGTGAGGGAAGTTTCCATGATAAAAGAAAATTTCATGGCTAATATGAGCCACGAAATCCGAACCCCGATGAATGCTATTTTGGGCTTCATTAATTTGTTAAGGACAAAGAACCAATATCCAGAATTAACGGAATTTATAGAATCGATCCGGAAAGCAGGGGAAAATCTGCTGGCCATCATCAATGATATCCTTGATATTTCTAAAATTGAGGCAGGCATGATCCGGATTGAATCAGTATCATTTAGTATCCGCGAACTCATTCACTCCATTCAAATGCTGTTCACGGAAAAACTCAATGAAAAAGGATTGAACCTCTCCTGTTCGATTGAGGACAGTGTCCCGGATACTCTTTCAGGTGATGCTACCCGCCTGACTCAAATCCTGGTAAATATGATAGGGAATGCCGTCAAGTTCACTTCTAAGGGAACAATAAGCATTGCAGTAAATAATCAGGGTGTAACAGGGAAGATTATCCGGATCGGGTTTGTGATAAGTGATACTGGCATTGGAATTGCCAGAGAAAAATTATCTGGAATATTTGAACGGTTTAAACAAGCAGAGGATTCTATCACCAGGAAATATGGTGGTACCGGCCTTGGATTGTCGATTGCAAAAGACCTGATACTCTTGCAAAAGGGAGAAATAGACGTGGATAGTGAGCCTGGCAAAGGCACGACTTTCAGATTCGTTATTCCGTATGAAATTACTTCCACTAAATTGAAAGTCTCAAAATTGCCTGGAGCTGTCGAACTGGAATATCCCGATCGGCAATATTTACACATTCTCGTTGTAGACGATAACGAAATGAACCAAAACCTGCTTAGGCATCTGCTTAAAGGATGGAAGCTTTCATTCGATATCGTAAACAACGGAGTAGAGGCGCTTGAAATGCTGAAAACCCGCATATATAATCTTGTATTGATGGATATCCAGATGCCTGAGATGGATGGATACACTGCTACGGAGGAAATCAGGCTGAAACTTAAACTAGATATTCCCATTATTGCGATGACCGCCCATGCTTTTGCAGGCGAGCGCGAGAAATGCTTGAGGCATGGGATGAATGAATATATAGCAAAACCAATCAGCGAAAACAAGCTATACCTCCTCATAAACGAATTGACGGGGGGAGTGAAAGAGGCGAGGAGTTTCAAAGATAATTTAGGGATTGAAGATAGTTCCCCATATCAATATGTTAATTTGGAATACATGCGCGAAATCAGTGGTGGAGATAAACAATATGAAAGAACGGTGACGGGACAATTCATTGAAGCCATCCCAGTTGATTTGGAAATGCTGGAATCTGCGTTTGTAAAAAAGGATTTGGCCAAACTCCACCAAACTGCACATGAAATGAAAACAAATGTATCGGTAATGGGCCTTTCCGAAAGGCTTCACCCCTATCTTGATGAATTAGAATATGAACTATTCGATGAAGCACATTTTGAGCAAATCATCCTATCGATAAAAACGATTTGTATGCAAGCGTTGCCAGAAGCACGGCATTTCTATTCGACGATTTAGCCTTATTTATTTCAATCGAACGGAAGGCTGGTGAAATCTGTTTCCCAGCAATTTTCTATTCAACTTTTTTGTTAACTTCAATTAAATATTTTGAAATCTAGCTGTTGATCCACCTGTGCGGGGAGACCTCAGACAACACGAGTAAAAGCAGCGGTAATTTTAAAAAAAATAAATATGAAAAAGATTGCTTTGGATGATTCATCACGCTGGGTTTTTATCCGCGATGAAATGTGTAGATTGATCGGGGTACTTGGGGTGAGTCTTTTTTCGATAATGTTTACTCTCCCGGGCAGTGAATGTGTTGCTCAGCAGCGTTCTTTGCTGGCCCTTTCAAAAACTGATCATATTTTGGCGATAGTTGATCCCCTTACACTAAAAGTCATAGCTCGTGTGCCCGTTGGTCCCGATCCGCATGAGGTGATTGCTTCTTCGGACGGAAAGACAGCTTATGTTTCCAATACCGGTGGTGGTCGCTCCCATGAGATTAATGTTATTGACCTGGTCACACAAAAGGCGCTACCCAATATTGATACAAGGCCTTTGATTGGCCCACATGGATTGACCTTTGTAGGCGGAAAACTATGGTTCTCTGCTGAAGGGTCCAAATCTGTTGGGCGCTACGACCCGGCAACAGGTAAAATCGATTGGAGTATGGGGACAGGCCAAGACCGCACACACATGGTTTATGTCACAGCTGATGAGAAAAAAATTTATACTACAAACGTAAACGCAGGAACGGTCAGTGTAATAGTGGATACCATGCTTGCACCAGGGGCTTCACCCATGGGGCCCGCACCACCCGGAGCCCAACCCCGCAGGGAATGGATGCAAACAGTAATCCCTGTGGTCAAAGGTTCTGAGGGGTTTGATGTATCACCCGATGGTCAACAATTATGGACTGTGTCAGCAGATGATGGAAGCATAGCCGTCATCGATCTGGGGACCAGGAAGGTTTCTTTCACCATCGATGCAAAGGTCCTGGGAGCCAACCGGCTCAAGTTTACACCAGATGGAAAACGAGTGTTGATTTCAAGTCTGAGAGCAGGGGATCTGTATGTTTTTGATATTGCTTCTCATAAAGAATTGAAGCGGATAAGCATAGGTCATGGAGGAGCAGGCATCTTGATAGATTCAGAAGGATCACGGGCATTTGTGGGATGTACACCTGATAACTATGTTGCCGTAATTGATCTCAAAACGCTGGAGTTGGTTACCCATATTGATATTGGAGGAGGACCTGATGGGCTTGCCTGGGCGCTTAAGTTTTAGCCGTCCGGAATTCCACTGGCCGGGTTATTGTACCCCCTATACATTGGAACGAATCTATTAATGTTTTGTAAGATGTATACCTTAATTTCTTGTCCTGGTATAATGGTTTTATGCAAATAGGATCCGTTTTTATAAAATGCATTTAGGTTCCGGTCAACTCATGTTAATTGCTTAAATAGAAAATAAATTATTTCATATAGATGGAAAATCAAAAAATGGTAGCGATCATCAGCAAAATATTTGCTGAAATAGAGGTGCTTATACCTGTCTATTACCAGAACGAGGAAGATAGAGCTATTGCCAACGGGAATGTAGCAGTTTGCATAATTGATGAAAATGGGATTGTCTATGGCAGAATGTTTGGGCGAGATAACCCTCGATTGAGGCGATCATTTAACCTCGCCTGGACGAAGGCATCTCAGGTGTGGCTAACCGGCGTCAAAACCGGCGAATACGAAAAAATGGTTTTCAACCATCTTGTGGATGAGAATGCAAACGGAATTGAGGCTCCAGATTTGATCGGATGGCAAGGCGGTCAGCCTCTTAACCTACCAGATGGTTCAAAGTTATCCGTCGGGTTTAGTGGCTTCAGAGGTGTTATTGATTTGGAGATAATGGTAAAAGCACTTGAAAAAGTAGTAAGCAATAATTGATTAAATAAATCACATTCCAATTCTAACAAAATGACTTACCTGCCCAATCCCGATCGTTACAAAATAATGCCATATCGCCGTTGCGGTAAAAGCGGCCTAATGCTGCCCGCTGTGTCGCTGGGGTTATGGCATAATTTCGGGGCCATTGACAACCTGGAAAATTCCCGCGCTATTTTAAAGCTCGCTTTTGATATTGGCATAACCCATTTTGATTTAGCCAATAATTATGGGCCACCTGCGGGTTCTGCCGAAGAAACCTTCGGTAAGATTTTTAAAGATGAATTTAAGAACTACCGCGATGAGTTAATCATCTCTACAAAAGCGGGATGGGGAATGTGGCAAGGACCCTACGGTGATTGGGGATCAAAAAAATATTTGGTGGCCAGTCTGGATCAAAGCTTAAAGAGGATGGGACTGGATTATGTCGATATATTTTATCACCATCGGCCCGATCCAAGGACGCCACTAGAAGAAACAATGGGAGCTCTTGACCTAATCGTTCGACAGGGAAAAGCATTATACGTCGGAATATCAAGCTATAGTCCATCCGAGACTGAAGGAGCAATTGCAGTTCTCAAACGCCTTGGAACTCCATGCCTGATCCATCAGCCAAAATATTCGATGTTTGATCGTTGGGTCGAAGAGGGCTTGCTAGACGTATTAGGTGACAGCGGTGTTGGCTGTATTCCATTCTCGCCCCTTGCTCAAGGCCTTTTAACCAACAAATATTTGAAAGGCATACCCGCAGGCTCAAGAGCTGCAAGCCATCGCGGAAACGGAGCCATTGAGGAAGATGCTATTACGGATGAAAAAATTACCAAAGTGATCAAGCTGAATGAACTTGCCGTCAAACGTGGGCAAAACCTGGCGCAAATGGCACTTGCGTGGATCTTAAGAGATGACCGCATCACCTCCGTATTGATTGGCGCAAGTAAACCTGAACAGGTTAAAGATTCTGTAAAGTGTCTTGAAAATCTCTCATTTTCCACCTCTGAACTCGATACGATAAACCTCATTCTTGCATAATGCAATAATTAAATGCCTAATCGGTTTTAGTTGCCTGTAGAAAGTGAATTTTGCACTTTTGGAAAGGATTTTGCCGCAATGCTTTGCGTCGTCTAGTGCGGTGAAGGAATAAAATTGGAAGTATCAGGCTATCAATAATGCCATGAAAATTTAACTGCCAGCTTAAAGAAAGATGTGATGAGTTTTTTTAGTACTTTTCTGGTTTGATTGACTGTATCGCTCGAAATAAACTTCTTAAAAAAAAGTAGTGATATTTCCACTGCTGCACCACGAGGTATATTCCAGCAAAAAAAACGCAGAAATAACCCTAGTTTTACAAAGCCCCTTAGCCTCAGTGTAACCCAATGGCCAAGAACTTTAATCTCCTTTTACAAAAAAAGGTCCGTGAGAAAATACCAATTGCAACTGATTAAAACTACGAGGCTCAAAAAAAAGAAAAGCAAGCGTTTATGGACATTTCTTTTGATGAATTTTTTGACCACTATTGCAGTTTGAGGGCTACTGCACTGGGGCAAATGCAGCGTACAAAATAGATAAAATGAGAAGGAAAGAGATAATTTACGCAGTTTTAAATATACCTCTCATCATTGGAGTATATTATCTATTAATGTTTTTTGTATTTACCATTTCGGTTAGAACCAACTGGATTCACTCGCTGGGAATTTCTGTTGGCATGCCTTTGCTCCTGCTTATTTTTTTTATGATTACAGTTTTGATAGACTATCTAATCCTAAAATTATGCAAGCTTCTTATACTATCAATAGTTATCCTGACTTTGATTGAGGTGATTACTTTTTACTTAACAATTTATCTATTTAACACAGGTTCTTAACTATTATTACCGGCTTGCAGGTATACTTTATGCTTATTTGATTAGGGGCGGCTTAGTTAAGCTGCAAGAATCGCGGACAAAAAAAATGCAATGTCTTCCAGATTTTATTCGGATTGCAACCACACCGAATACTCAAGGACAATTCTGTACTAACGTTTACGCGCACTGGAAAATAAACCTCGGTTGCGCTGGTCCTTTACTGTTTAATATCGGTTGATTAATTTTTTCGAGCGCTTATTTCTTTAAAAATAAAAACTGAACCTGCAAAGGCGTGCACCTGTTTTGCAATAAACAAGTTAGAACAACGTTCTTCCTCATCCTTTAACTAATACCGACTTCATGAAAAACTTCATTTTAGCCTTAGGTTTTTTGCTAGCACTGTATGTCCCCTTGTTTTCCCATGCGCAATATACGCAACGTACTGAGGTCCACCCCAAGACCTGGAAATTCAACTCGGGGTTGGATGTGGGAGCTTGGTGGGGAGGGACGGGGGTTTCTCCATTAAAGTCCGCAACAGATCCCCTCGTACATGCTAACCTGTCTTATCAGGTTGCGTATTCAGGCGATATTTATTTTGAATGGTTGCACAAAAAAGACAAGGCTGGTGCGGTTGGACCAGATTTAGGTATTAAGACAAAGCTTGTCTGGGATTATTATAGCGCCAATAACAACGGCGTGGGGAATGGTTACGAATCACTGACACTGAATTACCTGAATGTCCCGGTTTTATTTGAGTACTGCATCTCTTTTAAGAATAAGGTTACCCAGCCACGTTACACAGCAGCTTCCAGTAATTCCCAGACTTATGTATATGACCATGGCTACTATTACCATGTGATCACTACAACCACAAACACCCCGGGTGGGTATAGCCCGGGCGGCGTGCCTTATAGTGACGCCATCTTTATTTACGCGGGTCCGCAGGTCTGCTACCTGACCAGAGGTTTCCATAATCTTAATGGAGCAGGGGAAGGCGTAGATACAGATCCAGCCCTGCAAAAAAGCTATGTTGGCTTTGTCGGTGGCTTCTGCTTCTACCTTGCCAATTTTAACCTGGATCTCTCTTACCAACGTGGACTTACAAGCATAGCAAAAGGCGAAAATGTTTACATAGAAGGTTTCTTTCTAAAGCTGGGCTTCAACCTTTCAAAAAGGAAATTTTAACCTTGCTCGCCAGATGCCCGCATTGCATAGCATCGACAGGAGTAAACCGGATCCAAGGGGAGCTAACGCTCATGTATACACGAAAATGCACAGAAATCCGATAGCTGCAATAATTACATATGTTTTTTGCTTTAAAGGACTTGCACTGAAAGACTAATCCTCTTTTAGAAATACACCTTTTTCATCAAAGATCAGGTCTTTGCCCTTAATCTCTGCTTCGAACATATGTTTGCCTGAGGCGTCTGTAACCTTGCCTGCTTCCTTTATTTTAGCACCCTTGTAATTCTTTGCAACATAAGGAGCAACACTTGGCGGAAGCTGACCAACGGGAATAGCCACAACGATTTCCACAAACTGGGCAGAGGGTGAAAAAACAGCTGAATTGTCTTCTCCGGATTTACCTCCCCAATTTGCTTCAAAATTGCCTTTCTCTTTCTCCCAATGCACATTTTTGGCAGCGGGGTACTTTGTAGAAAAAGCAGCTTTAACCGTGGATGGAATGTCTTTTTCTTTCAGGTCTTGGCAAACAGCTATGCCTGTTGAAATGCTAGAGAGGATAACTAATGATAAAATGGTCTTTTGCATACTGGAGTAATTTTATTTTGGTAAAGCTGTAACCAAAAACTGAAGACATTTTGAGGATTTACAAAATCAAACGTTAAATGAAATAATCCCTAATGATTATTGTAGCCATGGCTACATCAATAGGATTGCATTTTTAAAACAAGCAGCGGCGATTCCGATTCGGCGATTTCTGACTAAAATGCATGGCACAAATTTATAACGGAAATGAACAACCGAAAACTTAAGTGCACTTGTTTTCAGAATGCCGGCTGCAAGATGCCATGGAGGGTTTGCCAGCAATCCCAGATAAATTTGTTCTAAATTATTGATTAGCATGTGTAATCTTATTGCCCATGGGATATCAGAGGCAATACATGCGCTCCAAGGCGCTGTTGACCTTAGGGACAGAACCTAAATAAATATTTATGGAGAAAACATTTTAGATGGCTTGTTTGTTTTTATGTTTTGTTTTATAACTTTATATCATGGGAAAGTGGCTATGCATATTGATCCTTATTCTTTCTCCTACAATCCTTTTTTCACAGAATACATCAGATTCTTCTACCCAGCATTCCATGTACAAGCTGCCTCCTTTCAGGCGAAAATATCATGCCGATTCTGCTTTCTCGTTCATGTTCAATCCCTGCATTGTATTTTATACTGCAAGAGATCCGAGGATAAATAAATTCATGGAAAAATATGGGTATGTACCCCCACAGCAAGTCCCCGTGGGTATCCGCCTTGAGTTGTCCGTAATGCCATTTGGCAGCAAAATGCTCTACAGCATACATGCTGCTACTATTTTATCCAGGCAGGATATTGCAACTGCAGATTTTTCATTGGGCGCCTACAGATTTATTGCAGAAACAAAAAATATTTGGGTTGCTGCCGGCATTGGGCTTGGCATACATTTCGACCGTATCGTATTGAACGGTCAGTTGCCACCTTCTTTTGATAGCCTGGAAAACCAGTATAAAAGCACCCTGTCGCTTCACAGGTCAGGATTAGTTGCCGAGCCCGGAGCTAAATTATTCTGGTATCCGTGGCAAAAAAGAAAAATCCAGCTCGGACTTTTTTCTGGGATTGGCTATGATTTTGATTTTAATAGCCATTGGCACCTCGGATATTATCCACAGAACCGACATACTTTCAAAAGAATAAAGAAGCCTACCAATGTCGGCACCTTGCATGAATTTGGATGGGTCTTCAATTTGGGTTTGAGTTTGTGTTTTTAAAGTAAACTATTTTCAAAAATCATATTTAGTTGCCCATTGAAATGATTTCTTGACGAATGGAGATTTTGAATGGGAGCTTTAACCCAGACCAAATTCCTTCTGTCCTGTCCGAGCACCGCAAATAGTCGTAGGGCCTGTTGCTGAAATTAATAAATGATTCTCATGACATCAGCCTTTGCAAGACGGTCTACCTATAGAGCAAAAGCCCTCTGCTCCTGCACAAACCCCTAAATCACCTTAACTATCCTGGCCCCCGTTACGGAATGGCATGCACAAAATGGTTGATCCAAAAGGCATTTTCCAGCAGGTCTTTAAAATATCAGTACTTTCAGGTTCATTTCTTCCTTCATGTTGAGATTAAACTTTGCAGTGATTATTGCGCACATAATTGGTTGGCTGATATTTCTAAGCTCGCCATTGCTTTTCTTGAGCAACATGCCCGATAGCCCGAATATTTATTCTGTTCTATTTTCAACGGGCTACCTGATTTTTTCATTTACTTATCTATTTGTTTTTTATCTGAACACCTACGCGCTCATCCCCTTGCTGTACCTAAGGAAAAAATTTGCTGCATACTTTCTTATTATTAGTTCGATGCTCTTTATAGTTTATTTGATAAAACCAATAGATCAGTTGGTTTCGCCTGCCCATCAAAACTGGCCCCAGGCTCTAGAAGGTCAGAGCCAGGACAGCTTCCGATCCGGGCCGTTTTCATCCAGGCTGCATCCGCCAAATACCCCACGGTCGCAAGTTGCGAGGCAGACCAACCCCATCAGCATTTATCTATTTGTGATGGCTGTTGTCCTGGGCCTTGCCATTAGGGCAACGAGCCAATTAATGGCGACCGAGCAAAGAGCTGCAAATGCTGAGGCAGAAAAAACTACCGCAGAGCTTTCTTTTCTTAAAGCGCAGATCAATCCGCATTTTTTATTTAATACGCTCAACAGCATTTATGCCCTTGTTATACACAAAGACGACCGGGCTGCAGAATCCGTGGTGCAGC
>DATMMJ010000644.1:0-4955 GCA_035569795.1 Puia sp.
CAAAGAGATGATATGGATGAAATCCCCGTCCATAAAAGGAGATACTGTCTGGCACAGATATGTGATCGCCTCAGGAAATATTCCCGGGGTGGACAGGTATACTCATGGACTGGGCTTTGCGGACATGAATGGGGATGGGAGGCCTGATGCAATCATTACTAAAGGTTGGTGGGAAATGCCAGCGGATCCCAAACAACCAAACTGGTTATTTCACCAGGCAGATTTAGGGGAGGATTGTTCTCAGATCTATACACTTGATGTAAAAGGGGATGGAAAGATTAATCTGGTGAGCGCTTCAGCACATCGGTACGGGATTTGGTGGCATGAAAAATCCATCGATATAAATGGAAATGAAAAGTGGATACACCACTTGATCTTCAACGAGTTTTCCGAGTCACATGGTCTGGCACTAGCAGATATAAATGGTGACGGCCATCCTGATCTCATTACAGGTAAACGGTATTTTGCGCACAATGGTAATGACCCGGGCGCATTTGAGCCCGCAGTATTATACTGGTTTGAATTCATTCCGGGGAAAATACCTAAATGGATCCCTCACCGGATAGACAATGATTCAGGAGTAGGGCTGCAAGTGATCGCAAAAGACATTAATAGCGACGGATTGGTCGATATTGTCCTGTGTAATAAAAAGGGATTATTCTTTTTTGAACAGAAAAAATAGCGTTCCTATATTTTCTCCATAAGAGTTAGCATTTTACCCTAGCCAGATCAATTGTTCAAATTTTTGACTTGACTCAATGCGTCGGCGTCCAGTATACCATACATCTTAAGGTTATCATATTTTCCTTTGATATTCCTGTACAGCAGGCTGCACTCGGATTCGGCATTAAGATTTTCTTTTACTTTAACTCTTGTAAAAAATAAATTTTGCAGGTGCTTTTTTTCTCGCTGCAAAATACTTGCAGCCACACCAAAGTCTGAAGAGAGATGCCCTGTATTGGTTTGCTGCGCAAAAATTGCAATATACTGCTGCTGTTCGTTATTAGACTCCACCCGGAGGATCTGACAGGCACATACTTTTGCAGCCGATCTAGGGCTATTTAAGGAGGGGTTAAATTGTTTCAGCAAAGCAATAAATGTTTTTGAAAAAGTGCGCATCGCTGGATTACCGGTACTGGCAAATGTAGAATGGCACATGATGGCCAGGGTGAGCGTAATAAAGAGTTTCATGGTACGATATTATCAAGTTTGAAAAGGTAACCGGGCTTTTAGGATTTTGAACTTGATTTTATATCGCAGTTGCAGAAGAAACAAAAAAACCTGCAATTGCAGGCTTTTCATTCGGTATGGGATTCACAAAAATTAGAATTTTATTTCATATCTCATAACAATTGTTGAGTTTTTTTTTGGTTTTAAAACGCAACTTATGATTTCCAGCCCTTTAGCTCAAAATGGTTTGCCCCTGTTTCCGGGGTCATATTCGAACGTCATACAAGTGTTGGAGATTGAGTCCTTATCTAATTTGTCCACCGGCAGTAATATTTTTTTGTATGGCATACGTATCAAGCAATAATAAGGTGCAAGTTTAAGGAACCTGATGCACCTCAACGTTCATCAATATACGCGATCTTCTCTCGCCCATGAAAGCCCCCCGTTTTGGTAAGACAACGCAATCCCTGGCCCCTTAAGCCAAGAATTATGTTTGGAGGGAGTACTTACGCGTTCAACAAATTGGTATATACTAACTCTAGTTTAGTAATTCTTCGCAAACGCTTCATGAGCAAGTACTATAGGGCTTTTACCGTAGCATTTTATGGAACGAAATTTGCTTATATCTACTAAGAGTTTCTATTTATTTAACAATAAAATCCGACAAAATGAAAACAAAATTAAAATCTACCACATCGAAAGCCACCAAAGGGATCTCCAATGCAGTTGCGTTTGTAGTGGCAATAGGCATCGCCCTTAGCCTTGGTTTAGTTGTACTTCTTACGAACTAGGAAATAAAATTCTGCTCGGGAAGAAAATATTGTTGTTTTAAAGCTTTTCACTTGAATGTGAAACGCGCGCTGCGATCGCAATTTCGCCAGGGGTACGGTCGACTCCGAACCTACCTTATTGTAGGTGTTTGCATGAAAATTAGCAGTTTTGTGCTCCTTCACTCTTTTCAAATGTTGGGCCCGAGATGACAATTTGGCCCACGCCAACCTGGTTCCTCACTCATGCTGACGATTGCCAGGATACTTTGCGGAAATTTTTACTTCTGCCCAATGGGACCAGTCATCGCTTAGCGAAATTGTTCTACCCCGTGCGTCAATTCCTAGTCCAGAAAAACACTTTGTATAAACACAATTCACTTTCTCTTACGCTCCCTCTTTTTCTTTTAATCCAAGAATAGAATTGTCATCGAAAACATTCTGGTAACCTCTATGCCTACCTGAAATAAATAAGACGCAGCATATCGCTACCAACAATAGCACTGCATACTGCGCCTTGTAAGAAAAGCCTTCCATATGTAATCAATAAACAAGGCCAGGTATAATTGCGGTTATTTCACATTCTTGCTAACCACTTTGGCCAGATCGAACATGGAAATCTGCGACTTGCCTTCAAAAAGAGGCTTCAGTTTAGCATCCGCATTGATCATACGTTTGTTAACACTGTCTTGAAGTTTGTTCTTTTTGATATACACCCAGATGCTCCTGATCATTTCCGTCCTTGGCAAAGCTTTGCTGCCAATCACCTCTGCAAGCATAGGGCTTGGAGTAAGCGGAATCATAAATGCAGCATTTGGTTTGCGAGCTGATTTCTTTTTAGGCGCTTTTTTTGCTGCTTTTTTGGGTGCTTTCTTTGCTGCTTTTTTAGGTGCTTTCTTTGCAACTTTTTTGGGTGCTTTTTTAGCAGCTTTCTTAACTGCTTTCTTTGCTTTTTTTACCATGGCAAATTAAATTTAAGAGTTAGTGAAAATGAAATGAAGATTCATGCAGGCTAATATAAAGCACTTGCTTAAATAAAAATGCAATAAATTATCCAGATATAATCCACTTAAATCACAAATACCTGTTGCCGGCTTTCCAAATTACCGAGGTTGAACCAGAAATAAAGTGTGTATATATATCCTCAAAGCCTTACCACGGATACCGCCATAACACAAATTCATTGCGAATAACGAGAGCAAGCCAAAGGCCAGAACTAAGGCTGTAGGGGAGTCTTGTGGCGGCATCTCCCGTTTGAATTGGGTTATGCTTGCTCGGGGGAACCCGCTTTTCCCAGGTCCAATGCTTAACGCTTTCAATGCACATTTGGCCATCTAAGGCAAAGATCCTTAAGGAGGAAAAAAGGCCTGACTGTAATTGAAAAATGTTTTTTTATTCTTGTTTTAGAAGTAAGACTTGCATTTATTTTAGAATTATCATGCCAAAAGCATCGGGAAACAACTGTTTGACGTACATTTATTTTTCTATCAAATATTGAAATGATCATTTTGGATGTCTTAATTGATGGTCAAAAGTACAGGCTGCCCAACGCAGCGCATGACAATCAAATGCCCATTCTCCGCTTGATCCAAAAAGGCATTAGCCATATCTTCAAGCCGGTCGATCGGGCATTCCCTGGGCACCAGATATCAGTAACCTGGGATGAAGACCAAAACCAACTCAGCTATTCAAGCGAGACGCTGGAAAAATCACAGATAACCGAAGTGCTCAGAAGAAATCATGGGATAGATTTGTAACAAGCTGTCACCCTAAAAATTTATTTTTCAAATAATTTGTAACATAATACTAACTCAACAATAGAGTCAATTGTACACTAATTGTTCATTCCTGCTCGGACTTCCTGCCGTTTGATGAAGTAGCACAAATCCAACAGATGCGGTCTTAATTTCAGCCCGGGCTCGTCAACTTTTCATCAAATAACATAGAGGGAGAAGCACCTGCAGAGCAGCAGTGGCCTTAGCAAAGATGGTTTTTCATTTTCCTGCAATGCTATGGTTTTAAAAAAGGTATTTTGCATGTATTCAGATAGTCAATGGCCACAAATTCCTATATCTCCCTTCTTCAAACTGCCTGGCGGTATGCTCGCAGCGAGCGCAAAAGATATGTGCTGGTATATGCCATGTTCGTTTTTTCCAATCTTGCTGATGCCTCCTACCCTATTTTGTTGGGCTGGTTTATCAATAAAATACAAGATAATACAGAAGGGGTATTGCACTATGCATGGCTTTATGGCCTCTTTTATTTTGGGTTAAAGTTTATCGAATGGCTGTTTCACGGCCCTGCGCGCATCATGGAGCGTCAGTTAGCCTTCAACCTCAGCCGCAATTTCTTGCAAGAAAGGTACCATCAGGCGCTGCACCTTCCGGTAAAGTGGCACGAGGACCATCATAGCGGAGCTACAATCAATAGGATCAGAAAAGCATATGAAGCGTTGAAAGGTTTCTTTGATGGTGGCTTTATGTACTTGCATGCCCTGCTGAAATTTATTTTCTCTTTTATCGCGATGATCTATTTCTCGCCACTGTTCGGGACCATCGGCACTTTACTGGGACTTGTCATCATCATCACAATTTTCAACTTCGATAAGCCCATCATCCGCACCCAGGAACAAATCAATGAACGGGAGCATGCCATCTCGGCTACCTTGTTCGATAGCTTATCAAATATTATGACCGTGATTACGCTGCGGCTGGAAAAGAATATGGAGCAAGGATTGCTTGGAAAAGTAAAAGACCTCCTTAAAGCGTTTAGGAGTAATGCGCTGATAAATGAATGGAAATGGTTCACTGCAGACATGCTGATCGCCTTGACGTATGGTGTAATCACCGTGGGGTATATTTCGCAACACTGGGAAGCAGGCAAAGTTTTCTATGTAGGAGGATTGGTTACCCTGCTTGGCTTTGTAAACCAGTTCACAAGCGTTTTTCATGATGTAGCCTGGCAGTATAATCAGATTGTTCAATACAACACAGACGTACAAACTGCCTCCAATATTGA
>DATMMJ010000645.1:0-3034 GCA_035569795.1 Puia sp.
TTACAGCAGGCGTGTAATATTTCGGTATCCCCCTTAAACTAACTTTTTGAACTCTAAATCAATAAAATGAAAAAGGTAGTTTCATTCTCCCTCTTGCTTGTCTTGTTGTCAGAAATTGTTTTTTGCCAGTCAGGCTTGCAAAAGCACAACCCTTTGCTCGACTTTAACCTTAGCCCCTCGCATAATGACAGAATCAATCCCATTGCAAATCCCGGCATCAACCCTAAATATAACTGGAATGTGAACCCAATGCATAACGATGTGCTGAACCCATTAAAAAACTTGGCCATTAACCCTAAGTCAAACCCTTCGCTGAATCCGAATGAATGTCAGGGGTTGAATCCCATGTTTACTATTTCCCTTCAGCCCAAAAACCCTGCATGGGCAGGAATTTTTTTATTTGACAAAGATGACAAATTGATAGGTTTCATTTCCCTTCCATGCCAGCAGGTGCTGCTTTCTTTTAATGCAAAAGGCGAATGGACGGGCTATTTTGCAAGAAGCGCTTATGGTATGTTCAATGAGTTTGGCATTGATGGCAAATGGACTGGCAGGTTTTTATGCCCCGATTCAAGCGAAGGATATAATCTTTTTTCAAACGATGGCGAGTGGACCGGAGAACATATTAAATAACGATTACGCTTAACCGCTTTTATTCACTTATTTCGACTGATACAAGCATATACTTTTTTCTCAAGCTCACTAGTATTTATCAGTTCCATACATTTAAAATGCCCTTTGGGGCATTTATGATAGCCAATTTTTGAGCAGGGCCGGCAGGAAAGATTTTTAATCTCCATAATATCAAAAGGCAATTTATCCGTGCCACGATTTAAAACCGTGGCCTGCAGATAATTTTCACCAAAGTAAGGATACATGCCGAACTCGGGCACCGTGTTTCCCCATAAAGAGATAATCGGCCGCTTGAATGCCGCCGCAATATGCATGAGCCCTGTATCATTGGTGACAATAAGTTTCGCTCGGCGAATAAGATCAGCAGATTCATTCAGGCTGAATTTGCCACAGGCATTATAAATTTTCACTTCGTCAGCAGCGGCAATTTGACTACCATCCTCCCGATCCTCCGGGCCGCCTAATAAGATAATTGGGTGAAGGAGAGAAGCACATAGCTCTTTTAATTTATGCAAGGGGAATTTTTTGGTTTCGTAGGCAGCACCAATCACAATTGCAATGTAGCCTGCGTGATGAGAAGCAGGGATATCACTTTGGTTTACTACTTCATTTTTTGGTATAAAATAATCTAAACCTGCACCGTCATTTTTAACACCAAATGATTTTAGGGTTGCCATATAACGGTCAACAATATGTGTCGAGGGGAGCTTGTTTATCTTAAATGCCGTGAGCAACCATTTCTCTATATTCAGTTTATTAAAGGAAAAAGATTTTTTCCCTAAAGCACGCTTGACTTTCCATGTGCGTAGGTTATGGTGGAGGTCAATCACATAATCAAAATCTTCCTTCTTTAAATCTTCTATCACTGAATCCAAATCCCCGGTGAGCAAGTGGAGTTTATCTATAAATGGATTGGAGACTAAAATACCGTTGAATGATTGTTTTGTAAGATAATGCACTTCGGCAGTTGCAATTTGACTTTTGAGGCAACGTACAACCGGTGAGGTAAGAACAATATCGCCGATGGAAGAAAAACGGATGATGAGAAATTTCATACCACGAATTACGCAAATTTGGGCTAAATCCAGATTATAGCAACAAATGAATTTGCTGAGATGTAATCTAATGCTAGGAAAAAGTCAAAGTAGATCAGTAATGAATGGCTCTTCAACCAAATGCTAAAAAACGGTAATGAAGGCCTTATTTTGTTAAAGCTTCAGGCCAATCCCAAGACTAACATTTAATGCCGAAACCTTTTGGCTGGTATTTGTTGTAGCGGTTGCTTCGGATATTGGAGGATAATTTCCTCCGATGATAACGAAACCGCTAATACCGTTTACAGTCACGATAGATTCGGTAACGTTTTTAAACCGGACATTTGAGGTTGCAAAATACTCGGCACTTGCAAAAAAGCAAACCTTTTTATTTAGATCGTAATTCACCCCTGCTCCAAAGGAATAAGCAAAGCCGTAACCAGACGCTTTTGACTGGTTTACTACCACTAATGAACTGTCAGTATGGCCAGAGCCGGTTAATGATGGCGCTGTAAGATAAATTGCCCCCAGCATTACCTTGGTTATTAAAGAAATATTACCAGGTTTTGATAAAGGGAATTGTCCGTATCCTCCTACAAGAAATGAACCTGACCACCATGATTTTTTATTGAAATTCCAGTTCTGGTAAATAACGTATACTGGAGGGGGAGGTGTTGGGGGCTGGCCATTATAGGATATTGCATAAGGCTCAACAAATTTTTGTTGTGAAAAACTTTTCTCCATTGCTTTTATATTCAACGGATTTATTTGGCCAAGCGCCTCAGCGGCTAGTCCAAATTTTTTACCCAGCAAACGACTATAAGACAGACTGATGTTGCCGCCGGGGCCTGCAAACCCCGACTGATCGTTAGAAAGATTTGTGCTCCCATAACTGCCTACAGGGATGGAAGCCCCAACCGATACATAGACATATCCATTATCTTTCAAATTTTGCGAATAGGCGTTTAGGAGAATTTGTTGAGACAGTAAAATGCAGACAAATATTTTTCTCATAAAAAAGTTTGTGCCAGTTCCAATAGCTAAATGGTAGTTCTAAAATTAATCATGATTTTTAAAGAATGCAAAATTCTGGGGGCCTATTAACATTTGGTTTTTAGCTCTCAATGTAATCCAGGTCCTTGCCGAATGTTTCTTCCGTCATTGCGAGGCAAATGAAAGCGATAACAAATACAATGATGCCCGTTATCCATCCACTTTTCAGGTAGCCTTGAGAAGGCTGCATTGCAACAAATAAAAGAGAAACGAGATTTAAAGAACCTCGTGCCATATTAGGCGCTGTGGTAGCAACGGTGGCACGAATATTTGTGCCAAATTGCTCTGCCGCCATAGTAACAAACATTGCCCAG
>DATMMJ010000646.1:0-7631 GCA_035569795.1 Puia sp.
GGATCAAGCAACAGATAGTACATAACAAACAAAAGATTTTCTGGGTTCAAATTTACTATTTAAGAAAATAGAACTCATAATGACAAATCTTCATTTATGCGGATAATTCAATAAGAACTTATCAATGAAATTTTTTTGAAGGGATTTACTTAGTTGGGTATGGCTTAAACACCTATTGCTTGAATTCATCAATAGCTTCTTTGGAATAATGTACCTATTTTGAAGTTATCATTAATCGGCATACCATTTTGTGAAACAAAAATCCAAATCAAAAATGAAGAACAAAATGATCGTTAAATGCTTTACGATTTCATTTTATAGACCTCTTTTGCACGAGAAACGCCATATGATGAAGGAAGTAAAGCAAACGAGCAACTTTCCTTACCACAAGCAAAAATAGAAGCAGCAGTTACTGCTCCAACGCAGTTAAAAAAAATCAGTGTGCAAATTTTAATAAAAATGTTTGAGATCCCTTTGTACAGGGGTTGGATCTTTATATGGCCTACTCTACGGTCCGAGATGAAGTATATCGAGAGGGGTCGGTCATGAGCATATGAATAATTTTTAAATCCAATTAAATGAAAAACAAATTATCACTGTTTATCATAACAGCCGTTACACTATTATTATTTCCAAATTTAAGTTTCGAGCAGGCTCCTTCCTTAGGCGCTGCGAGCAATTTTGTCCTCTTTACCGTGGTCGGGGCTGTAGGCAACACGGGGGTTTCGAACGTTGCAGGTAATGTAGGCTCAAATAGTGGTGCCATCACCGGTTTTGGGGCACCTTCTACTATGTCCGGCAATATAGATTCTGGCAATGCCCTGACCGCCCAATGCTCAACAGATTTGGTGGCTGCCTATAACCAGCTGTACAACACCGCTCCAACTTCCACAACTCATACACCTACTTTTGGAAGCGGAGAAACTCTTATTGCAGGAGTTTACTCCATCGCGGCAGCGGGATCTGTGGGCGGAGATCTTACTTTGGATGCCCAAGGAGATCCTAATGCTGTATTCATTTTTAAGTTTGGAGGAGCCTTTACCACAGGAGCTACTTCTACGATCCATTTGCTCAATGGAGCATCTGCCTGTAACGTGTTCTGGGGAGCTGAGGGTGCGATATCCATGGCTGCAGGAACCACTATGAGCGGGACTCTTATTGCTAACAACGGAGCAATCTCCATGGGCGCAGGTGGCGTGCTTGACGGAAGAATGTTCTCTACAACCGGAGCTGCTTCTATTTATGGAGTATCAATGCCCATTTCAAATTGTTTCATTCTTCCAATTGATTTGTTGTCCTTTACGGTGGCTTGTAATAACCACAATGCAGTGCTTAAATGGAGCACGGCAACAGAAACTAATAATAATTATTTTACTGGGGAACAGAGTGCTGATGGCATTGAATGGCAGGTGGTTGGAACTGTTGCAGCAGCTAGCAATTCAACTTCTCTGCATAGCTATTCCCTTACAGATAACATTCCCGGCAATGC
Organism: Puia sp.; assembly: GCA_035569795.1. GTDB lineage: Bacteria > Bacteroidota > Bacteroidia > Chitinophagales > Chitinophagaceae > Puia. Next base: position 1,490 of record DATMMJ010000646.1, read on the forward strand.
GATCTCCTACTACAGGTTAAAACAAACAGATTTTAACGGGGATTATAAATACGGAATTGTCGCTCACATGGAAGGATGCAGGGCTGACGCACAAGAGCATTTAGGGCTGTACCCTAATCCGTCAACTGGCAAATTTACCGTGTCATTTACAGGGGACAGGGATAAGGTCTATTCAACTGAAATCTTCGACTCGCTGGGACAGAAGGTATATGGGTCAATGGGCTATCAACCAATGCTCGATTTATCAGATAAAAAACCGGGTGTGTATTTTGTGGAAGTCCATCTGTATTCAAAGATCACGATCATGAAAATTATTGTGGGAAAATGATACCCTCATTTTTTTAGTTCAAAGAATTTCTGTTTTTGTTGAGGATATTTTTAAAGTGATAGGTTTGGACGTATTCAAAACGGAAATCGCATTAAACCAGGATCATTATTTCCAGAGCAAACCCTACTTCCGCAGATGTAACAATATTTCCTCCCATTGAAAATGCTAAGTCGGTCTTTGAAATTCCTGAAACCAATACCACTTGTCTTTTTCGCCGTTTCCATTCCATCGCATTCATCCGAAATACTCATTCTAAAAGAGTTTCATCAGTGGTTAGAAAAATATCGACTAACTTTTCATGACTAGGTGTTGAACACCATTGATTTTTAGGTAACAATGAGCGATGAAATTAAATTTGTTTTGAATTTCGGGTACAGACAAAAAAAAACCCACTGACTTGTCAGGAGGGTCGAATAATTTTAATTCCGCCTATATTATTTTTAACGCACTCTTGTCATTATTCGGCTTCTGCCATGACAGCCATAGCCATCAGTATAACAAGAACTTAAAAATAATGTTCCAAGTACTAAAAGAGCAAAGATTAATTTTTTCATATTGTTTGTTTTTAAAGTATTGAACCAGATACCTATCGGTTTTCAATTGTTATGAGCCGATCGAGAGTGATAGATTCACAATGCGTACCAAAAAATAATGTACTGGCTATCAGCAAATTAGAACCCATTTATTCCTTAAATCATTCCCAAAATGGGTTCGCTTGGCGGTTTTTAGGAAATCTTAAATCCTTCAGAGCAATAGCGGAAGCCTTCGGACAAAAGGAATGAAGGAATTTGCATCAGATTGGCATTTTCGCAAACCTTCGCTGCTCAGGAATGCTCTCATAAAAAGACATCTACTTAAAATACTTCTCAGCAAATTCCAAAAAGCTAGGCCAATTCGGCCCAGCAGTATGCCCCTGGGTATGCTGCCTAAATGCTATTTCGCCATCCATTATAGAGGTGTCAACTTTTGGAAATTCTGTTATGCCCAAATCCTTTTTGCCAAGCAACCTGTAAACGGGCCCAGCTGCTACAGCCGCCATGAACATTCCCCTGGCATCTACCCATGAATCGCCAACAGAACCGCAGCCGATAAAAACCGGCCGCGGAGCACACATGGCAATCAATTCATGCGAATCAACTGGCAGGTCGTTCCAGTGTAAAGGCCCGGCATATTTGATAAAGTTTCCTGCCATCCAATGATACTCGCCACTGCCAGCCACATTCTCTACAATCTCCCCTGCATTTCTTCTATGCAGTTTGGCGCCTCCTTCACCTGAAGAACTGATAAAACCAATTGCAAACCGTGCATCGTATGCCAAAGTCACTAGTGCCGCTTTACCATATCTTGAAAGTCCTGCAATCGCAACTTTTTTTGCATCAACAGATTTATCTTGTTCAAAATAATCCATGGCCCTGCCTGCGCCCCATGCCCAGGCACGCAATGATCCCCAGTCATCGGGCTTGCGATATGCCCCTTTATTCATAAATCCTATAATGCCTTGCGTAAGTCCTGCTCCATTATCTGCCTGAACGCTTGTAGGAACGAGCATCGCATAGCCCCAACCCCTTGCCAAACATTGCTGCTGCCAGGAAGGTCCTTGCGATTGAGTCGGATCTTGCCTTTGCTGGGCCGTGCGAAAACCTGCTGGAAATACAAAACTGAATTCCATTACAACGGGAATCGGGCCTGTTGTGTGAGCAGGAGTTGACAATGTCAGTTCAATATGAACAGAGATGTTTGGATAGGTTGAACTATCAATATGCCCAACCAATTTTTTAGTATGCACTTGTACATCTCCATTCATTTCCATTGTGTCTTTGACAAGCTCCCAATTTACTTTAGGAGTATGTTTGGGCATTCTTCCATAAATTTCCCTATCAAATTCCTCTTCAATTTCTGGTCTGCGTTTTAGCCACCATGTTTTTGCGTTGGTGACCTGTTGACCATTTTTTAAAATTAATGGGTCTGGGAGGATCGGATACGGATTTGCTTTTGCTTCATCGTAGTTTGCTGCGTTCGGGGCATGTGGGTTATTGCCATCAACACCTTGCCTTATTGAATCGATATGGAGCATACCCATCATTTTCTTATGGTCAATTTCGTTTAGCCTGTGAAGACTGTCCATTGTTTGCTTGGACAAAAATTGAGCATAGGCCTGCAAAGAAATTATAAGAAAGATGAAGAAGTTGTATGTGATTTTTTTCATTGCTGGTATTTATATTTTTATTAAAAAATATAATTCTAATTAATCATCCGTCCTGAAAGCAGATGCAGGCAGCCCTTCTTTATTATAAAGATTTGCATCAGCAGGATCATCAGCCCATGCATACCTCACAGCAACAGGGTTTTTTATTTCATCGCTCCAAACAACCACCTTATTATTTTCAATTTTTGTTTTTGCCCAAATAAATTTTTTATCAGAACCGGCAATCGAAAAATGTTTTAAATCATTTCCTCCTTTTGCAATTAGCCCGCTGCCAACGTTTGTAAAATGTATGATGATTTTATTCCCTTCAATTTTATATGATTGATAAATCGGACCCGAATAAACTAATTTATTCTTGCCATAGGCAATTTTTCCAGCTGCTATCGCAAGCCGAATTCCGACATCTTCTTTATTTAACGGATGGATATCATTCCATTCGCCGATATCTGTAGTTACGATCATTGCAGTGTTAGGCACTGCAAGGGTTTTGAGCTGAGCTTCTCTCAACTCGGCCCATTGGCTTTCGGAAGGCTGCTCTGTAGTCTGCATGAAATTGGCGAGCTGAACATATAGAAAGGGCAATTTTTGCTGTTTCCATTTTTCTCTCCAATCGTTTATCAATGCCGGGAATAATTTTTGATATTCTTTCGCTTTTGAGGTATTGGCTTCACCCTGATACCATATCACTCCTTTGATAGGATACCTTACAAGAGGCGCGATCATCGCGTTGAATAATCCCGCCGGTTGATATTGAAATGTTGTTGTATGAGCAATTGGATTTGAAGGGATTCCCAATTTAAATTTCCATTCGCCTTTTAAATCAACAGAATCCTTAGCTGTAAAAAGTTTATATGGCTTGTCTTTATAGAAACCACCAACCCCAGCATAATTAATTACACGAACGACAACCACATTTTTTCCTTCTTTTAGTAAAGTTCCAGGTACATCATATTTTCTCGGCGGATACTGGTAGGGTGTAGTCCCGATAAATACGCCATTGATATACACGGAATCTCTGTCGACGACATTTCCCAAAAAAAACCTTACCGGCTTTCCGATCATTAGAGCAGGAACATCGATTTCTTTCCGGAACCAAACAACGCCATTTGTATGTGGCAACCCCGCGTCCTGCCAATATCCGGGCACATCCATAGTTTTCCAGGATGAGGCATCATAGCTTGTATCAAACCATTTCTTTTCTTCGTGCAGCCCTGGGTCGTTAAGCCAGATATTATTATACCACTGGGTATTGATTTGGTTGTCCGCTTTTCGAATGCTGTCAATATAATTGTCGTTTTTAAATTTTTGCACAGCTGCTAAATAAATAGGAAATTCTTTAAGCGCATCCTCACTCAGCCATGCTTCAGCTGGCGATCCTCCAACGGCTGACTTAATCAACCCAACTGGCACATGGTATTTTTCATATAGCGCCTTGGCAAAAAAATAACCAACAGCAGTGAAGTGAAGCACCGACTGGGGCGTTACAGTTTCCCAGTTGCCGGTAGCAAAATCCTCTTGCGTTGATTGAAAGTTAAATCTCGTAGAAACATTAAATTGCCGGATATTCGGATTTCCTGCCGTAGCAATCACATCAGGATATTTATCTTTTAATCTTTCCATTGGCAATTCCATATTTGATTGTCCTGAACAAACCCACACATCTCCAATCAAAATATTCTTTAGCGTAATATGATTGCTCGCAACGATTTCCATCGTATAGGGGCCGCCTGCTTTCATGGAATGCAGCGTGATGGCCCACCTCCCACTCCCATCTGCAATCGTATTGTATTTTTTATCGTTGAAATTGATTGCTATTTTTTCGCCTGTTGTGGCCCATCCCCATATTTTAATTTTTTTATCTCTTTGCAATATCATGCTGTCACTAACCAGACGTGGTAGTTTTATCTGCGAAAATGCCGATTGAAAAATCAATACGCAGATCAATACCGAAAAAAAAATCTTTTCATGCAACATCATTGTATTCGGATCATATCATTTCATCAATGTTTCCGGAGGTCCGAGATAGCTCTGCTTTACTCCTCCAAAATCAATAACTATTTTTTGCAGTATCACTGCGGGGCTGACCATCCAGTATTTCAGGGTATGCCTGCCGGCGCTTAAAATAGCATGACTGGTTGTTTTTATGATAATATTATCAGCTACCCAGCCTTCCCAGATTTTTTTATTGTTATCTTCTTTGTTAATAGAAATAATTTGCGGCTTTTCACCATCAATTGAAATGCCGTATTGGAGTCCTTCCGTATCATTAAGAAAATTTAATGTGGGAGAAAAATAAGCGTTGATCCTTAATGACCCTGAATCGTAAGTATACATTTCATATTGCAAAAAAGGTGATGATACTCCGGGAACTTGTTTTCTTGCTGTTACTGGAAATGTAGTAATTGCTGAATTTGCTCTACCAAATCCCTGTATCGCTTTCCAGGTTATTTCTTTGGTGCTTACTGCTTTTGTGCAATGTGCAGCATTGATTGAGACAAGGCCATTTTCCTCATAAAATAAATTCCCTTTACCATTTTTCGGTACCAGGTGCTGAGAGGAAGCTCTAAATTCGAATGGATCATCATTTTGAATTAGTGAATCTTTCGAAACATATGCAACCTCGGGCATTTTGTTGAAAGGAGGTTGTTGCCAATAAGTATACCCGATATGCGTTTGGTCCATCATGTGGTTCCATTTGCCATGCGCAATACCACTATTATATTCTATGGAAATCAACGAATCATTGATGTAAAGCTGTTTTGCATTATATGCGTATCGGTTGGCAGCCGTTAAGTTTTGCAAGGCGCAGAATCTGTTCCAGGCAACTGCGGTATATAATTTATTCAAGTTGGCGCAAGCTTTTACTGGATGTAAAACCAATTCAAAGAATGCATCCTTATATTCTGTGGGCAAGCATTTATTTATTTTTTCTGCCTGTGCAAGCAAGTCATCATAATCTTTTACGACCTCTGCTGCTTCATTATAATTGATGAGATTATATGTTTCAGGAGAAAGCAATTCAGGTTTCCTTCGCGCATTATACTGTGTATATTTTTGAATGATCTTGCCGATTTGTGTTGCATATTTATTTCCGAATTGTTGCGCAGCCCAATGCGTATAATAATTTTGCAAGTTATCTTCATTCCATTTAGTCGGATTCCATGCATAGTCTAAAAAAAATGAAATGGGAAATTCCATTGGCTTCAGGTCGCCAACATTCACTATCCATATCCTATTGACACCATATTCAAACGCAAGATGCATTTGTTCCCAGGTTCTTTCAATTTGGTTTGTGTTGAGCCATTTGTAATTCCGGGGATCACCAACATAATCGAAATGATAATAAATACCGTACCCCCCGCTGCGCGGCGCATCCGTTCGTTTGGGCAGCCTTCGGATATTGCCCCAGTTGTCATCGCACAATAGTAGGGTAACGTCATCCGGCACGCGCATGCCTTTATCGTAATAGTCCTGCACTTCCTTATACAATGCCCAAACTTGCGGTGTTTCCGGTGCAGGTTTTTGCGTTACCTCTTGAATAATTTCTCTTTGCTTCTTCACAATCTTTTCAAGCAAAGAAATGGCTGTTCCTTCTGTCATCGGCTTAT
>DATMMJ010000647.1:0-9215 GCA_035569795.1 Puia sp.
CGTGCACACCATCAACAAGCTCGACGTCCTCGCGAAGAACAGTCGCATCTCTTTCTCCTAATTTCTCATCGAGCAGGGAACTGCTCAAATCATTTATCTTCACGGTATCTTCATCGATGGCCTTTGTATTGGCAGTAAAAAGCACTAGGCTTTTTTCGTCCAGGTTATATACCCCTTTAAAATCTTTCCCGCTATTGATCGGCCACGTCATGGGGTGCAATTGCAGGTTCAGTTCTTTTTCAATTTCTTCCAGCAAATCAAACCGATTCTTACCGTCACGGTCCATCTTATTAATAAAAACGATCACCGGCGTATCGCGCATGCGGCATACTTCCATCAGCCTGCGTGTTTGCGCTTCCACACCGTTTACGCTGTCAATCACCAAAATCACGCTGTCAACCGCGGTGAGCGTCCGGTACGTATCTTCTGCAAAGTCTTTGTGCCCGGGAGTATCCAGCAGGTTTATAAGAATGTCTTTGTATTCGAAACTCATTACAGAAGTGGCGACGGAGATGCCACGCTGCCTTTCAATCTCCATGAAATCGCTGGTCGCATATTTCTTTATCTTATTGCTTTTGACCGCACCGGCAGTTTGGATCGCTCCACCGAATAGTAAAAATTTTTCAGTAAGTGTTGTTTTACCGGCATCTGGATGAGAGATGATCGCAAATGTGCGGCGCTTTCCTATTTCGCTTTCGTACTTCATAATTTTCGAGCCGCAAAGGTAGGAATTAACTACGGAGCAATGCAGTGTTTTTTGCACAAAGTTGCTCAGGGTTTTTCAAATCGTCTTAAATGTTGCTCTGCGCTTACCCTTTGCGGAAGTCTATTATAAAAAGAAGACATTGCTATTCAATATTCTTCCTTTTTTTGAAAGAATTAATTACTTGCAGGAGTTTTGAGCGAAGAAATTTCTGCGCGTCAATGATAGGATGCATTATCACAGCTCAAAAAAAATATTTGCGCATAAAAACTTTTTACATCCGGGCCGCAAAAGATATTATCTTGTTAAGCGCAGGCATTTTTTCTCTTTAATCACAATTCATAAACCACCGCTTCATAAGGCTGTAACTGGCCATTGACAGAAGGGCTTGCATAATTACCAATCAGAATTTTCGCTTTGCTGATGTCAATACCGGTGTTTGCTAATACCAGTTTATTAGTGAAATTCAATAACACCAATAACTTTTTTCCGTTTAATTCTCTCGTGTAAGCATACACGTTAGGATTGTCCTTATCAAGTAAATTATATTTCCCGTAAACAAGAACCGGATTATCTTTTCTCAGCTTCACAATGTTCCGGAAATAAATTAAGCAACTATTGGGATCCTTTCCTTCAACAGCAACATTCACCGTTCTGTAATTCGGATTTACTTTGATCCAGGGTGTGCCCGTACTGAAACCTGCTCCTGCACTGCTATCCCACTGAAAAGGAGTCCGGCTGTTATCCCTGCAACTGTATTTTATCTTTTCCATGAATTTTTGAATATCTCCCCCCATATTTCTTTGATGATGATATTCATTGAGCGTTGGCATATCACGGTAATCTTCGATCTTATCAAATCTGATATTGGTCATCCCCAATTCATCGCCATTATAATAATAAGGCGTTCCACGCATGGTTAAAATGAATGTGGACAGCATTTTGGAAGATAGTTCCCTGAACGCCGGGCTATCATTGCCAAATCTGCTAACCATTCTGGCCTGATCGTGGTTAGCAAGAAAAACCGATAGCCAGCCTTTATTTGCAAAAACACTATCCCACCTGCTGAATACTTCTTTAAAATGTAAGAGGCTGTATCCTTTAGGGTCATTCGCAATATCAACTCCTTCAAAAGCATAAGCCATATTTAATTCATGGCGATCGGAATCAACGAGCTTATGGGCATCTTCATAAGTATTTCCTGCTCCCTCTGCCACGCTCATCACATCATATTTCCCAAGCACCTCGCGATTCATCTCCTGCAGATAGTCATGCAAGTGGGGGCCCATCGCATAATAGCGTACAAAGTTATTTTCAAGGCCCGCGGGGAAAGCAGGGAAGCTGGTATCTTTTGCAACAAACTGAAATGCATCAAGCCTGAAACCATCAATTCCCTTATTTAGCCAGAATTTCATGATGTCAAATACCTCTTTGCGCACTTGCGGGTTTTCCCAGTTGAGGTCAGCTTGCTTCCTGGAAAAATAGTGAAGGTAATATGCGTTCGTGAGGGAATCATATTTCCAGGCATCATGGTTCACATCAAATAGACTGTATCTGTATGGACGCTTCCCTCTCTCAGCATCCCACCAATGATAATAATTCCTGTATGGGCTTGTTCTTGAACTCCGGCTTTGCTTAAACCATTCATGCTCGTCGCTGCTGTGGTTCACCACCAGGTCCATCACCAGTTTCAACCCTCTTTGATGGATGCCTTTCAACAAGGCATCAAAGTCTTCCATGGTGCCAAAGTCTTTCATGATGTTGCGGTAGTCGCTCACATCATAACCATTATCATCATTTGGCGATCTATAAATTGGGTTGAGCCATATTGCATCTATTCCCAAACTCTTTATATAGTCAAGCTTTGAGATGATGCCTTTCAGATCACCAATGCCATCGCCATTATCATCTTTAAAACTGCGCGGGTAAATTTGATATACCACAGCTTCTTTCCACCACTTTCGGCCGGGAATATCTGTGCTGTCGCTCTTCATATTTCTACCTGTGACTGGTGACTGGCAGGATGAGACGGCAAATATGATGGAGATTGCAGGGATAAAAAACCTGCAGAAAAATTTTGGCATAGCAATAATAATTTCATTAGTGAAAAGCAGAATAAATGTAAGAACAATTTTACGAGGCTCAAGAATGCGCGCATATAGGAAAAAATATTGAACCTTGTCCATTGTTTCTTGTCACGTGTCCCTTGTTTCTTGTCTCGAGTGCCTTAATTTTGCACCCTGTTACTTATCAGCATATGAATGAAATGAAAGAAAGGCTTCAGCAATTAGCAGGACAACTGGAAGGAGAATTTTTTTATGATGATGAGATGCGCATATTGTACGCAACAGATGCATCTGCATACAGAGAGATGCCGCTTGCAGTTGCCATCCCAAAATCAATTGATGATATCAAAAAACTGATTGCTTTTGCACACTCGAATGCAACTTCGCTGATCCCAAGAACCGCCGGAACCTCACTTGCTGGACAGGTTGTAGGGAATGGCATTGTAGTAGACGTATCAAAGAATTTTACGCAGATACTCGAATTCAGCAAGGAAGAAAAATGGGTTCGCGTGCAGCCGGGAGTAATCAGAGACGAACTTAATATGTTCCTGAAGCCTTATGGTTTTCTATTTGGACCTGAAACATCTACTGCCAACCGGGCAATGATTGGCGGCATGGTTGGGAATAATTCATGCGGTTCTAATTCTATTATATATAGAAGCACACGAGAGCATTTGCTTGAAGTGAAAGCCATATTGAGCGATGGCTCGGAAGCAGTGTTCAATACCGTTGGCATTGATGGATTTCACAACAAATGCGAAGGCAATGGCCTCGAAGCGAATATTTATAAAACTGTTCGAGGACTACTCAGCAATTATGATAATCAGGTTGAAATAAGAAGACAGTATCCAAAAAAATCTGTAGAAAGAAGGAATACAGGTTACGCAATTGATGTGCTTTTAGAATCTTCCCCGTTCACTGCTGGAGAAAAAGATTTCAATTTTTGCAAACTGATTGCCGGTTCAGAAGGCACGCTAGCATTTCTCACTGAAATCAAATTGAACGTCGTTCCGTTGGTGCCAACAGAAGTCGGTTTGCTTTGCGTGCATTTCAACACCATTGACGAATCGCTCCGGGCAAACCTGATCGCACTGAAATATAAGCCCAGTGCAAGCGAACTGATTGACCATTATATCCTGGAATGCACCAAAGAAAACATTGAGCAAAGCAAAAACCGTTTTTTTGTACAAGGTGATCCGGGGGCAATTTTAGTTATTCAATATGAAAGAAGCACCAGAGAGGAAATAACAGAAATAACAAAAGCAGTGGAATCTGAACTGCGCGAGGCCGGGCTAGGTTATTATTTCCCTGTTTTGTTTGGGGACGATACAAAAAAAATATGGGCACTCCGCAAAGCAGGGCTTGGCTTGCTGGGCAATATTCCCGGCAGTGATAAAGCCGTGCCGGTTGTGGAAGACACGGCAGTGGACGTGCATGATTTGCCTGCCTATATCCGCGAATTCAATCAAATTTTGAAAAAATACAACCTCCATTCTGTGCATTACGCGCACGCAGGATCGGGTGAGATCCATTTGAGGCCAATACTAAATCTAAAAACAGAGAAAGGGAATAAATTATTCAGAACGATCGCTGAGGAAATCGCGACGCTCGTTAAAAAATATAATGGGTCACTGAGCGGTGAACATGGGGATGGCAGATTACGTGGCGAATTTATCAAGCAAATGATAGGTGATAAAAATTATGACTTGCTAAAAGAAATTAAAAAATCATGGGACCCGGAAAATATATTTAATCCCGGCAAGATTGTAGATACGCCACCGATGAACACCATGCTGCGATATACGCCAGGGCAGCAAACCCCGGCGTTCCATACTTATTATCGTTTCTATAATCAGGACGTGCTGCAGCATGCCGAGCAATGCAATGGTTCAGGGGACTGCCGCAAAACACAACTCTCTGGCGGAACGATGTGCCCTTCATTTATGGCTACACGCAACGAGAAAGATACTACCAGGGCCAGAGCGAACATTCTCAGAGAATTTCTTACCAATTCAAACAAATTGAACCGTTTTGACCACAAAGAAATTTATGATGTGATGGACCTTTGCCTCAGCTGCAAAGGCTGTAAATCAGAATGCCCTTCCAATGTGGATGTGGCAAAATTGAAAGCAGAATTTATGCAGCACTATCATAATGCCAACGGAATTCCCTTTCGTTCAAAGCTTATCGCTAATTTCAATAACGCAGCAAGGCTTGGAGCGCTGGCGCCGCGTTTGTATAATTTTATCATGAAAAATACTTTTACCAGCAAGCTGGTAAAAAAAATTTCGGGGTTTGCCGTTCCTCGTTCGATGCCACTACTTCAAGAAACAACTTTAAAAAATTGGTATAACAGCTATAAACGCACGCCCCGGAGCTCAAATGTAGCGGCCCAATACTCAAAGCAGGTCTATCTTTTCTGCGACGAGTTCACAAACTACAACGATACCAAAATTGGCATCAAGGCAATTTTGCTTTTGGAGAAATTAGGGTATGAAGTGATTATCCCAAAGCATGAAGAAAGTGCCCGGGCATGGCTTTCAAAAGGATTAATCAAAGACGCTAAAAAAATAATCGACAAAAATATTACCCTCTTAGGCCCACTTATTACAAGTGAAACTCCTTTGATTGGTCTTGAGCCTTCTGCCATCCTTACGTTCCGCGATGAGTACATTGACCTGGCAGATGATGCACATCTTGAAGCAGCCAAACAGCTGGCTAAAAATGTTTTTTTGATTGATGAATTCATCGCTGGCGAAATAGAAAAGGGCAATATCACCAAAGAACAATTTACCAAAGAGAAAAAATCCATCCAGCTGCACGGCCACTGTCAGCAGAAAGCCTTATCATCGGTTGCCTTTACCGTAAGAGTATTATCACTTCCTGAAAATTATGATGTCACAACAATTCCGTCTGGGTGTTGCGGTATGGCCGGCTCATTTGGTTATGAGAAAGAGCATTACGATTTGTCCATGAAAATCGGGGAATTGATTTTGTTTCCGGCTGTCCGCAGTCAATCTCAGGATGTTATCATCGCAGCGCCTGGCACAAGCTGCAGGCATCAGATAAAAGATGGCACAGCAAGAAAAGCACTGCACCCAGTAGAAGTTCTATTCGATGCCATATTGTAACCCGAATTCATCGTTGGTTAATTTTGCTTGGGCAAACCGGAGTATGTCAACCCGATTGGGCTGAATCAGCGCTGCACTTTTTAATCGGAAAAAATCATTAGCGAAGCAACACAGTGGTTCCTCTGTCCGTCACCAATTTATTATTGGCATCTTTATATTGAAGCATCCATATATAAGTCCCGGATGATTGGGGAACACCGTGAAAACTGCCATCCCACCCAGTGCTTTGGTCCTGTGTTTCGAATATCTTCTGGCCCCAGCGGTTGAACACTGCGAAATAAAACCCTCCCACGGGCAAGGCACCTAATGGGCGCAAGCGATCATTTATCCCATCATGATTTGGAGTAAAACCCGATGGTACTTCCAATAATTTGTTGCAATACATTTGCGAGATGGTGAATGATGTGTCTATAGAACAATTGTCGCCATAACTGATATGCATGCTGTAATGGCCTTCCGGAAGCCCTTCAAAAATACCCGAATTGTTTTGCTGGCCATTACTGAGCAAATAATTGAGCGGTCTCCCATTGATGCCATAGGCCTCTATAGAGACACGCGAAGGCGTCGTGCTTAAATAGCAAGGCTGCTGAATATTTAATTGCTCAATATCTACGCCAGACGAAGTTTGCGTTTCCCCAGGGCTTGCCGCGTCGTTAAAGGTGTATGGTAAATTATTGCATAAAACCTGCCTTGTTCCATTATCTGGATCAAGAGATTCGAGAAGCGATCCGTTATTGGTGTTTACGATTGCAAAAAGCTGATCAGACCCGCATTTGCCTTCAGACGAAGCAAGAGCAAAAACACTTCCATCATTAAACACAATAACAGGCTTGCTAAGTTCAGGTGAATCAATGTTTACTTCAACAAGCAAATCAGGCCCTGGCGTATTTATCGAATCTGCCGCCATGTATAGCTTCCCTCTATAAAAAGCCAGATCTCCTGAGGAATTGAATAAGAAGCCCGAAAAAACAGTGACATTCCTTGTATAAGGGTCGAAACGATCTATTGTATTACCATTTGCAATATATAGAATGCCATTGCTGTCTGCCACCATGGAATTCCCGGATAACTGCGCAATAATTTCAGTACAATAATCAGGGCTGCTAAGAGTCATGTAATTCAGATTTGAATCATCCGTGATGTACATAGTATCCTTAAAAAGAGCAATCGACATATAGTCCTGCTCTATTGCCGGGCATGAATATCCCGAAGGCTTGAAGATACAGCCCGAAGGGGTAATGATGATCTTGTAAATACTATCAACGGTATTTGCATAAATAACCTGTCCTTGTAAAGGCAAAGTAGCAATCAATGCAAGCTGCAGCGTAAAAAAAAACGCCAGGCAATGCAGTAAGGTTCTTGTGCTTTGTTTTGCCATCAACTCCCAGTTAGAGATGTTATAAATTTATGCATATTTTATTCGCAAAAAAGTGTAATAATAGTGATTGAAAAAAGGGAGATAAAAATTACCCAGATCAAGGCTTTCGGAAACAAAACCTGGACTCCTGAAAATGGTTCATCAAGGAATTGCAACAGTTTGGAGAATATACTATGTAAACATTCGTCTTTAACAAGATTATGACTGAAGACAATGCCTTCCGATGGAAGGCATTGCGCCCGGATGAGTATAAAACGCTCTTTTTGGCCTGCATGTAAACCTGACCGAAGGTCCGAGCTAAAAGCAAAATCTCAAGATACACATCACCGTTATGTATTATATTTGTAAAGCACTCGTTAACATTTTAAGCTTTTTAGAAATTTAGTGTAACTTCATACACCTTAAAACATTGCAATTTGCCAACCATACCAGAACGCATAAAAGAATTCAACAAGGACCGTTTGCCGCAATACACCGCGCTTAAATATCAGATGATGGCCGAGAGCGCTTTTCGCTTTTTTCGTGGCACCTGCCATTTGTTTTACCAGGATTTGGCAAAAAATGACGGCCTGCCAAAAGGCCCGCTGGCATGGATCTGCGGGGATTTACATTTGGAAAACTTCGGCAGTTACAAAGGCGACAACCGGTTGGAATATTTTGATCTGAATGATTTTGATGAGGCTGTCCTCTCTCCTGTTACTTGGGAAATATCCAGAATGGTAACAAGTATATTAGTAGGATTCGGTTCTTTGAAAATCAATATGAATGAAGCAAAGGACGCAGCCTCACTATTTTTAAAAACTTACTCTGCCACTTTGGCCAAAGGCAAGTCCAAATATATTGAGCCTGAAACGGCAAAGGGCATAGTAAAGCTGTTTTTAAAAAATGTTGCGTCCAGAAAACAAAAAGAATTGATACGTCAGCGTGCTGCTTTAAGAAATGGCAAACTGAATTTTGTCATTGATAGCGTGCATCTTTATAAGATTGATAAAAAGCTTAAGAATGAGCTATTGGAATATCTGGCGAAATGGATGAAAAAAAACATGAGCGGCCCCCAATATAAATACAAAGTTTTGGATACTGCATTCAGGGTGGCAGGTACAGGCAGCGTTGGGGTAAAGCGGTATGTCTTCCTGGTTGAAAAAATGCAGGTGCAAAAAAAATATTTATTGGTAGATATGAAGCAGGCGCTCACTTCTTCCGTTCAACCCTGGCTTCAAACACCCCAGCCCACTTGGGCTACAGAAGCTGAGCGGGTAGTCGCGGTGCAGGGGCGGATGCAAAATGTTTCGCCCGCATTTTTAAGCAGCGTTATTTTTAAGAATGATCCATATGTATTAAAAGAGATGCAGCCGATAGCAGACAAGATCGATTTCTTAGTTATCAAAGAAAAATACAAATATATTGAAAGAGTCATTGAGGATATGGCAACCCTCACTGCATCAGCTCAATTGCGGAGCACAGGCAGGCAGGGATCTGCCATTGGCGATGAACTGATCGCATTTGGCCAGGATACAAATTGGCAAAAAAATATTCTTGACTATGCACTCCAGTACTCAAAACAGGTGAAGAAGGATTATGCAGAATTCGCAATTGCCTATAAACAAAAATATTTTTCATAAATCTGCCACGATACTATGCAATTACCTCAAGATATCATTTGGAAAATAGTTCTTTCAATCATTGTCGGCGGCCTGATTGGCGCTGAAAGAGAGTACAGGAGCAAGTCTGCGGGATTTAGAACATTGACCCTTATCTGCATGGGTGCCACATTATTCACTGCATTTTCTATTCAAATTGGTGCGCCAAATAACGAAGATCGAATTGCTTCCAATATTGTTACTGGTATTGGGTTTGTCGGAGCTGGTGTCATTTTTAAAGGTGATTTTGGCGTGAGCGGTATTACCACTGCAGCGATGATATGGGCAACTGCTGCT
>DATMMJ010000648.1:0-2745 GCA_035569795.1 Puia sp.
TATTTTTGGTCATCGTTCTCGCCCACTTCACCTGGTATCATGAACAGTTGCCAGAATTTTTCTTCTCGTGTCATGCGTGACAAAAGATCCTTTACTCTTTGTTCGATGGGCAACGATGGGTTCTTATATGGAAGGACAAATTGACTAAACGACCTGCAAGACATCAAGCAAAAAATAAAAAAAAAGAATTTATTTTTCATAAAATTTATAAGGAGATTTGAAATGAGTAAAATACTTGAATACTTAATATAAAACTATATTTAGATATACTGCGAAATTTTTTTTAATGAAAAATTTTATCATACTGATACTGCTTTGCCTTGAGCAGTACCTCTGTGCGGCACAAAACCCCGGGATAAAAAATAATTATTTTTCAGAAAAAATTATTAGCCGTCTCGCCGTTGAACGGACTATGATTTATGTGCCTGAAAACAATTGGATGTATTCTCACCATCCGTCCATAACACATTTTAATAATAAATTCGTAGCAATCTGGAGCAATGGCATAGTTGATGAAGATGCACCCGGGCAAAGAGTAGTATTTTCCACCTCGGCAGATTTTGCTCACTGGAGCCCGCCAGAAGTTTTAGCTTCCCCTGCATTATACAGATCCGATACGCTGAATATTTTGACTGCTGCGGGTTTTCATCAATATCGCGACACGTTGGTTGCTTACTACGGAGAATATTCTCCGCCCAGAACAAACACTCGCCTATGGGCGAAAACAACAACCGATGGCCAGCATTGGAGTAATGCAACGGATATGCATGTTCCGGTAAACCCAAATCACGGGCCAGAGGCAATTGCAAAAGGGCGATTGATCATCAGCGGGAATTTTACTTTCCCTTACACAGATGACCCCAGTGGCCTGACCGGATGGAGAGTGACCAGTTTTTATGATGATTCACTTTATAAAGAAGACAACCCGGCAACTTTTTATTATCCTGCACAAAGAATGCATTTGCCGCCGTTATGCGAAGGATCATTCTTTCAAACCAGTGATGGCGCAATAAAGATGCTTCTGCGCGTTACTGGCAATGGATGGAAGGGGCGCCTATGGATGACCGTGAGTGGCGATAATGGCGCTCACTGGAGTTTGCCAGTGGAAACGGCTTTTACAGATAATGACAGCAAATTTGATTTTGGCAAGCTGACCGATGGCCGTTTTTATTACGTAGGTATTCCTGACACACTGCACCATTATGCACGAACGCCACTCGTGCTGGCTATTTCAGAAAAAGGCAATTTTTTCAACAAACAATATATTATCGCCGATGGCGACCCCTACATTTTAAAAAGCGAGGGTTTATGGAAAGGCGGTCAGTATAATTACCCGCACACCATGATTTATAACGGATATATGTATGTGATTATCTCAAGACAAAAGGAGGCGATTGAAGTGATACGGTTTAGGGTGGAAGGGTTGTGACCTTGCTGCGTAGCGAAAGTGCCAATTTGTAAATCATGCAGCACCCCGGATCTTAGAACGGGTAACCGATGCCCAGATTGAAAACAAGATTATTCCTCCTCCAATCACCGCTTCCAAAAGCAATTTGATCAATTACCCACCGCTGTCCTTGCGGAAGAAAGGGTTTGCGCAAAGGGAAACCAACATCTAACCGAATCACCAAAATGGAAACATCGAAACGCAGCCCCACACCCGTTCCTACTGCAAGCTGTTGCAAAAATTGGCCTGAGAACTGGCCGCCGGGTCTTAATGTGTCTGCATTGTACAACCACACATTTCCTGCGTCAACAAAAATAGCCCCATTCACAAAGGCGAACAATTTTGCGCGAAGCTCCGTGTTCATTTCAAGCTTTATATCTCCGGACTGGTCTGGCAAAAAATTATTTAGGTTTTTCGAGAGATATGTACCTGGCCCGATTGACCTGCTCCTGAAAGCACGCACGCTACTTGTCCCCCCGGAAAAAAATTGTTTGATGAATGGCAGTGCAGTGGAATTCCCATAAGGGTATCCAAATCCAATATCAATCCGGTTTGCCCAAACTGTAGTGCCTTCTTTATGATAATACCTAAAATCCGTTTCGGCGCGCACGTATTGAGAAAAATCAAGCCCCAATATATAGATAGTTTTTCCACCTTTAGTATTTGCGCCGCTCAACAAACCTGCAATATTTCCTGACAGATCGAGATTGCCATTAAAGTAAATGGCGTTCGGCGGTTGTTTACCCACGAGTTGATTATAATTGAAATTATAAGTAGAACCCAGAATGAATTGCTTTTGTATAGCTAAGAGTAACACCGGATTTTTGACAGCGCTATCTTTATATTCTTGGGTCACATTTAGAGGCTGCACATAAGTGATAGCTATGGGGTTTAGCGTATGATCCTTCCTTGCGCTTTCTTTCCAGTCATACCCAAAGGACCCATGAAGGCTATTGAGCGTGTACAGCCTGATCTTAGTAAGATAGTCGTAACCTAACTCCACATTTGTTTTTGGAACGAAGGCTCCAGCGGTGGTCAAATGAAAAAAAGGAACAAGAAATCTTGGAAAGGACAATTTATTGTTAAGACCAGTTCTGTACGTGTTATAACCTTGAAGATTTGAGCTGAACTGCACTTCAAAGCCCCCATATAGATCAATGCTAAATAGCTCACCACCTTTAAACGTATTGCGGTTGCGCCAGCCAAATGTAACCTGGGAGCCAACGAGGTTATCTGATTTTGTTGTGCCGTATATCTCTGCATGCAAGGATTTTTTCGGCATAGGCGTGAGATAATAA
>DATMMJ010000649.1:0-16107 GCA_035569795.1 Puia sp.
ATGGCTCAGCAAATGCTTCAGTACCCCCAATCTTTTGTAAGTCTTCGCTGAACTCTTCGCTGGCAACCCATAACACATCATCAACAGTTACAATGCCCAACAATTTATTGGAATTACTTACAACAGGCAGGGCCACCCGATTATTCATTTTAAAAGCCTGGTAAGCTTTTTCTTGGTCGTCGTAAGCGTTTAATGCAATAACCCTTCTTTCATCCATCAGATCGCTAACTTTTTTTGAAGGATGGCTCAGAATAAATTCGCGAATCCTGATATCATCAAGCAGTTCGCCTTTTTCGTTAATAACATAAATCACATCAATGGTCTCACTGTTCTTGCCCACTTTGCGAATCGTCTCTAGCACATCAGCTACCGTGTCATTTTCAAAAACATACACATAATCAGGCGTCATCAACCGGCCCACGCTATTCTCTGGATAGCCGAATAGCGAAAGCGTTATTTTTCTTTCTTCCGGTGATAACAATTTAATCCATTCGCGAACAATACTGCTGGGTAAGCCTTCAAGAAAATCAACCCTGTCATCAGGTGAAAGAGCGTTCAGCAACTCCGCAATTTTTGAAGGCGGCAGATCTCTCATCACACGCTTTTGCGTAGGGAGGTCCAATATTTTGAATGTGCTTGCCGCACGATGAATGCTTAAATTATCAATGATCTGCTGCTCGTATTGAGGATATTCATCAATCAGTTTGGCGACATCACTGATGTTCTGATCATCTAGGAATTCTTTCAATGATGAAACATCACTGCTTTGCACAATCTCAAGAAACTGTTCCTGCATTATCGTATTTTCGAATTCCAGCGACATGATCAAATGTACTATTTACTCTTTATCAAAATCTCTTTAATCGTAACGTAATTTCTAAATCGGTTTTCAGGATGTGGTGGATCCAATGAGCAATATAAATTAATTTGTGGAGTCAAATACAGACAGGATTTGTATTTTAATAAGGCATGTTTTTGGAAGGCTCTTGAATAGTGATTAAGCAAAACGGACTAAACAGATAGTACATGATTTCCCCTTATTTATTCATTTCAGATTCCTTCAATAAAGGAAGAGGTGTTTTTACATCCGAAGCCATTTCGCAGGGTACAGTGATAGAAATATCGCCCGTTATAGTGATGAGCAAAAAGGAGCGCTTGGCCCTTGACCAAACTTTACTGCACGATTATATATTTGAATGGGGGGGTGATAAAAATCGATGCTGCTTGGCTTTGGGATATATATCTGTTTACAATCATTCTTATCAATCCAACTGTGAGTATGAAATGGATTACAAAGAGGAAATGATCAGCATCAAAACTATGAGATTCATAAAAGCAGGAGAAGAGCTATATATTAATTATAATGGCAATTGGGATGACAAGAAAACATTATGGTTCGAGGCGAAATAAACTGGCAGTTTCTAATTTCTAGATTTTTTAAGAATAGGAGAAAATTTTATTGCAAAATTTATCCCATAACTACACAGTTGAACATTGCCAATTCCTACTCCTTTCACCGGGATTTTTATATAAGGGTCAACTTGCAGTGACATCGATTTGCTCAAGCCTGTCTCAAACCCTGCAGATAAATTTATCATGGAGAACCAAAAATTTTGCTGTGCGTTATAGTCTTGCTTGTACCATCCGCCCGGGCCAAAGCCATTATAGCCATGGCAATAATACAAGTAATTTTGCTTTTGCATGATATAGGATGAAATACCTGCGTTCACAAAAAAGATGCTATTCCCCTGGGTGCTAATATCATAGCGAAGATTCAGTGGAATCTCAAACATTTTGAGTGACCCGTTTACATATTCAATGCGCAATCCTGGAGAGGAAAGGTTGCTGGCAAGGTGGAAGCTTTGGTCATTCGCCTGATAATATTTATGTGAATATATAAGACCGCTGTTGATAGATAAGCGGTTCATCAACTGGTAGCCTAGGGTGATGCCAAAGCCTGTCCCCAATCGATTCGCGAAATTGGTGTGTTTCACTCTGGAAAACTCGGGTGCAAAAGAAACGCCGACCTGAAGTGACCTGTCGATGTTCAGCGACCTTGAATTTTTCTTACGTAGATGAATAATATCTTCAATTTTATTTCCTGCCGATTCTCGGCGCAAGGAAGAATCGCTGATCAATACCTGAAAATGTTTGATAGCTTGGCGAGCCTGTGAGGATGCAGCATACCGGAGAATCTCTTCAGATGATATTGCGACCGGTTTATTGCTATCGAAGATTTTATCGTGGTTCAGTAAATCATTATTATTTATTGAATTGCGAGCGCCATACCTTTTTACACTTTTACCTGCCCTCTCTTTGCTGACAACCGACTTGCTTTGCTGATTCTCGGACGTAGAATCATCAGCTGTTGGTTTCAGATATTTTTGAGATGGATGGCTAAGGCTGCTTTTATTGTGCACTTTGCCATTTTTTGAAGCCAATAACGATTGGCGTCCGTAAAAGTCCTTTTTTTCAGCATTATCAGGGACTTCATCTTCTTTTTTGCTTTCGTCCTTTATGAGCGATGGGTTATGTTTGTTTGAGTAAGCCGCTACGCCTTTTTCTTTAGCACTGAAAAGCGCATTTGGCTTTTTCGCAGAGGATGCAATAATTGCTGGTTTTTTTTCAGTAGCTGACAAGGTGGTTTCGTTCAGCGAAGGAGCATTGCCAAGGCTATTTTTTTCTGCATTAGATTCTGCTGATGTCTGGATTAATGGCTTATCAGCATTTTGTTTTTTGCTTGTATGAGAATAATTTGTTTTGACCGCCCCCGTGCTGTTTTTACCAGATTTCAATAAAAAATAACTTGCGCCAACCAGTAGTATGATAACTGAAGTATAGGCAAACGGATACGTAAATTTTGCCGGAGCAGGAACTGAAGGCTTTGGCAAGGTGCCCAATTCTTTGTCCAATCGCTGCTCCAATGCGCTCCAGGATGAAGTGTTATTTTCTACTTCATATGCATCGGCAGCTTCTCGGCTCAGGCGATCCAACTCTTTATCAGAGAGGTTGAACATAAATTTTTTGGTCAGTTTTTTTTAACAGGATTTTTCTAAGGTTTTCTCTTGCTTTTGACAAATTGGATTTGGAAGCTCCAACAGATATTCCTAATTGTGCTGCAATTTCGTCATGAGACAAGCCTTCAATGACAAACAGGTTGAAAACTGTTCTGTAACCTGGCGACAACCGCCTGATGGATTCAATAATCTCTTTATACGAAAGCATGTCAAGGCCGTTTTCTGTATTGCTCGCAATATTTTCTGTCTCTTTGGTCAGTATCTTATTATTCGTTCTGGATGCATTTTTCCTATAGTGATCAATGCATGTATTGATAAGAATCCTTTTAAACCAGCCTTTTAAAGCCAATTCTACATTCGTGTGACGCGTTTCATCAAATTGGCTGATATTCTTGAATAATTTAATGAAACCTTCGTTCATTATTTCTTCAGCTTCTTCTGCATGATCCTGATAACGGTAACATATCTTCAAGGCATAATCTTTAAGCAGTTGGTATAACTCTTTTTGGCTGCTCCGGCTATTGTTTCGGCAACCATTGATTATTGCGCTTATTTGGTTACTGCCTGCGATCAAAGTTTTTAAGGTTGATATATTGAAGCGCAAACTACCTAACACTTAATCCCTACTACGTGAATGAATTGTTAAAGGTTGCTCTTTGCAAAGATTTTAAGATACTATGACAAATCAGGGCTTGCCTGTGCTGATGATCGCAATACTTGCGTTGGTATATAGCTGCATTTGGATGGTGTTGTCCCTGGCAAGCAGGCCAATAATCCTAATATCATTGAATACGCCCGATGAATAAATACCATTGGAGAGTTTGGTATTATTCAGTTTTGCATTTAAGATATGTAAATTGCTTTTTATCAGTGCCGCCACATCCAAATAAGATTTTCCCTGGAGGTTTTTTTTGATCTTATTGCGGAATAATTTTTTCCCGATTTTCAACGCGATATCTTCGTCCTGTAGTGCATAGGTAATATCCGGCATTGTGAGGGCTTGATTTGGTGCATCAAGCACGGGTGTTCCGCGTAGATATATGCGGCCCCTGTTGCTACCTGCAAAATCTATCCTCACCTCTATCTGGTGGTTGCCGATCCCTTTGATTGCTGCCTGTTTTATTACAAAGGTCTTGCCTTTTGTATCAAATACTTTATTGCGCAAGGTATCGTCCAGCAATTTCGAAAGGAAGGCGTAATCATAATCTGCACTCAGGTATAAAGAAACTGCATTTTTATTTTCGCTTGCATGGAGAGCTGGGAGAACTGAAACATATTTTGCGTTCGTGCTGTCAGAAGAAAGCTGCGGCCTGCACGTAACCCCAACAGAAATATTGAAAGTATCATTCGAGTAATTGAGCTGACCAATTCGAATTATCGAGGGGTTTACGGAAAGGTAGCCATATTTACTGATGGGTGTTTTAATATATGCCTGGGCAAACGCCTGCTGAAATGTTTTTGAAAAATCCATACCTGCAATTGCCTGGTCTAATGCAGAACAAAATGCAGTTACAGAGGAACGAACGCTGTCAACTACAAGCCCTGTTACATCGCTTGAAAAAAGTGATACCATACATTTGTCGTAAGCAAGCAGATTATCAATTCTGGTAAAGGATTTTATTTTGTAGCTCGAGAGAAAATTTAATTGAGAACTAACGCTGACGGCAATGCGCCGAAGAGGTTCGTCGCCATAACCGCAACTCCCGGAGATCCAAGGCGAAACAGGTTTGTTCATTGCGCATATGCATTTGCTCCCTGAAAGCTGGTAATTGCCTGTAAACTGAACAACGATTTTATTGTTGGTGCACGCAACGTTTAAGCCTGATCTTACAAAATGATACTTGTATCTAAAATCGCAGGAGGGCTGCGAAAAATTTGGCCACCCATCAGAATCGAACTCTTTTGGTACGATCGAATCGGCTTTTGCAAGTACGGGAGGTGCATATATTTTCAATGGAAGATCAAATTCGCTTGACGGCAGAGCAGGCAACGAATCAGGAAGATGGAATGTGTTTGCCGCCGAAGAAATAGAAGATGATGTTTTTTTGGTCGAAGAACAGGAGACAAAAATCAAAACAATAAGGGAAAATAATGAGGCCTTCAGGTACTTCATTTAGTATTGGGTGGATGATTCATGCGCGAATTTAGCGAAGCAAGCTGTATAAGCTAAATAACGGGAGCATTTTTTAATGTATTTAACGCGAATTTGATGAGGCGGCCTTTTTAAAAATGGAAAGCAAGGCTTCGAAGGGTTCCATCATGGTCATTTAGCCAATCTGTAAATCCAATTGTTTATCATCGAAATGTTTGCTTTTAAGCATTAAGGATGATCTTCTGAACTAAAAGGCATTATGTTAAGTGTTTGCACGAGAATCTGACTCGACAAAGGACTGGTATCGGAACATGGGCACTTGTTTGATATTTTTTCAATGCTTAAGGCAGCTGCCTCATTCAAAGGGGTCACTACGAGTAAATGATCTACTGCATTTTGGTTTACTTGGCTTCCCGTTGCATTCTAGAGCACAGCGCCAATCAGAATACAAAAGGAGCTTGCAGGGAAGCGAAAGATCGCCTATCCCCTGAAAATGAATGGAGTTTGCAATATGCATAGGAAGACGGAGAGGCTACCACCATCCATTTGGCAGAGCACAGTTGCAAGCCCTTTTTGAAACTTCCCAGCCTATTTATTTCTCAATTCCCGAAGGCTTTTAACCAGGCCCTTTGCCGTTCATCACTTTCTAAAGGGGTTGGTTTTTCGTTGTTTTTGTTGATGTATATCTCCAGTAACTGTTTATCATTCAAACTTTTATGAGTATCTTGTCGCAAACTCTTTATGCAAGACATTGTAAAGAGTTTATGCCATCCATTATACTATGTATTGCATAGTACATAATTTAAACCATATCTTTGTTATGTCAATTTGATAGAAAACAAACACTAATTGATTAACAATAAAAACTAAAAAAAATGAAAAAGAGAATTTTGATTTTCGCAATGTTGCTGACAGGTATCAGCTACAGTTTTGCCAACAAAGATGATGACAGCATCAATAAAAAAGCAATTGCTTCTTTTAACAAAGAATTCCTAAATGCGAGAGATATCAAGTGGGAACGCAAAAAAGAGTTTGTTCTTGCCACTTTTTGCCTTAATAACGATGTGATGTTTGCTTATTATTCCACAAATGGTGAAATGATAGCAATTGTCAGGAATATGCTTTCAGACAAATTACCAATCGCGCAATTATTAAGTCTTAAGAGAGATTATTCAAACTTTTGGATTAGCAACCTTTTTGAAATCAACACATCCGAAGGCACTGCTTATTATGTCACAGTTGAAAACGCTGATCTCAAAATAACTTTGAAGTCCGAAGAAGATGGAAATTGGGAAACTTATTTAAAACAGGAAAAACAATAAGGGCACTGCAACCTGAATCATAAAACCAGCCGCATAAGATGTGGTTGGTTTTCTTGTTTAAAGATTAAAAAAAATGCCTTTTAAATAAGGCAATTACCCTACCCTCCTGAATACTTTCCATTTTTGTGTTCCGGGAATAATCAAGGGTGCAATGGCATCAGAAAACTGCTTGAACTGTGGCTGCCCCATTTCGGTGAGTGCGATTGTAAAGTCTTCAAGCTTTTCGAATTCATATTCGTCAATGATCACGGATGGCGATTCGCCAATATGGCCTACATACACTTTGCTCGTAGAGTTTCTAAAATGCGATGAGCGGGCTTTTTCTTCGCCCCATTGCTTCATTATTGCAAGCGCTTCTTTTTGTTTGCCAAAAACAATTTCAAGCCTCCATTGGCATATATACATAAAGGATAATTTGCTTGTAGGGCTATCAAATCAATTTAAAAAAGGCCTTTGGTTTGAGCCCCGGTAATTATTTTATCTTCGACGAAAAGCACTTCATTTTTTTGGCAACGCATTGCCGCTTCCAAGGGATAAAATTTTTAAGTCTATGAGATTCCACATCTTAATCCTGATGGATTTTATAGTAGGCTCTATGCAGACCTATGTTGGAAGCAGGTACTACTACCAGTGGCAGTTTTTCAACCACGGTTTCGCTTGAGTCCAGCCCGAATGCTTTCTCATCAGAAAGCGCCAGCTTTTTGATCCCGAAATAGCTATTCAAGATAAAGCCATCTCGAACTGAAAATTCATTATCATGGGAAAGGAATTTTTCAAGAATCACAAACTTGAAATCGTCTGCAATATTATGCTTTTTCAAAGAGGGGTAGCGCGAGGCAATATCCAGTTCTTTATTACTGGTCATTTCTTCTACTACCTTGCGGAACATCATGCCAATGCGAGGTTGCACCCGGAACCCTAGCCTGAACTCCACCCTGATCACTTTGTCTTCTTTCAATTCTTCCACCCCATATTCCATGGTGTAAGGTTCATCCGTTCTTTCAATATGTACAAACCAATATACATCTGCCTTTTTGGGGTTATGGCTGAATATAGAGTAAATGATTTTTTGCTCAATATGAGTAGGCCTGTTTGCTTTTGTGAGATAAATAAGATGCGAAGAAAATTTCGGCATACTCAGGTCCTTGCTTAGGTTCTCAATCAGTGGGATGTATTCCATTAAATTGACAAAAGTTAAAAATCGATTATTGATTTTTCTCGCGTTATACCAGATGTACATAGTAAAGATGATCCCAAATTCAAACACAAGAAAGAAGAGTCTCTTTGCAAGCTTCACCGCATTTGCGACAAAAAACGAAGACTCCACGCTTAAGAATACTACCAGTATGATAACAACCAGCACAAGTGGAAAATGCTTGACATAGCGAAGGAAATAATACATCAGTATTGTGGTCATGAGCATTGCAATAGTGATGGAAAATCCATATGCCGCAGTCATGGCCCCTGAAGTCTTGAAATACAATGTCACTAAAAAACAGCCAAGGCACAAAATCCAGTTAATGCTCGGTATATAAATCTGACCCCGTACATCAGTAGGGAATTTAACAGTAACCTTTGGCCAAAAGTTTAAGCTGATTGCTTCATTAATAAGGGTAAATGATCCACTGATTAACGCTTGGCTGGCGATAATGGATGCCGCTGTTGCAATGAACACGCTCGGTATCAAGAACCAATGCGGTACAATTGCAAAAAATGGATTGGCTGCTCCAATGCTTTCCTGATGCTGCATTAAAACCCATGCGCCTTGCCCGAGATAATTAAGCACAAGCGCAACCTTTACAAACATCCAGGTTATCTGGATGTTTTTTCTTCCGCAATGGCCAAGGTCTGAGTAAAGCGCTTCTGCTCCTGTTGTGCAGAGGAACACAGCTCCAAGCAGCCAAAAACCCTTCGGGTGAAGTGTGAGTAATTTTATCCCATAATGTGGGCTGAGCGCTTTAAAGATATGCGGGTAATGAATAATCTGGCTAACGCCTAAAATTACCAGCATGCTAAACCAAATTAACATGATGGGCCCGAAGGAGCCACCAACTATTTTAGTGCCGAAACGCTGAAACACGAATAGCAGCAATATGATCACCAGCACAATCTCTATTACTAAGTTGTTGCCCGGCACAATTATAGTGCTGAGGCCACTCACCTGGTTGAGCCCTTCAATTGCCGAAGTAACGGATATTGGTGGTGTAATAATGCCATCTGCCAGCAAAGTGCCTGCACCGATGATAGCAGGATAAACTAAATTTTTTCCATACCTGCGCACTAGTGCATACAGCGAGAAGACGCCACCCTCACCGTGGTTATCAGCCTGCAGTGTTATAATAACATATTTGAAGGTGGTTTGTAAAGTCAGCGTCCAGAAAATGCAGGAAATGGCTCCAAAGACAAGCTCTTCTGTTATCTTGCCGCCATCGTTCAAAATAGTTTGAAAGGTATAAAGTGGCGATGTCCCGATGTCTCCATAAATTATTCCAAGGGTTACGATTAGGGATGCTGCGGAGATTTTTTTAAGATGTATGGATGACATATTAGGCGAAGATATATTAAGAGATTTGGTTACTTGCGGTTAAAAGTAATTGTTTTAGAAAATTATTTTTGCAGCAATAGTTTGAATTTTTCAACCGCTAATAAAACAAGGCTCAAAGCAAAGGCCCAGGCTATAATAATGATGGCGCCTCCCTTAATATTTTCTTTGTTCAGATTCATCGGGATTTTTGCAAACCGTATTCCAATTAATGGTGCTATGTTGATTAAAAGGCCTAACGCATCAATAATTATACCTGTGTATTGCACGAGTTGAACGCAAGAATCGGAAAAGCTGTTGTGCAATGGATTTTCTTAGATAAAATATTTTTTTAATTGTTCATCTGACAAGGAAAAAGAGTACTCCAAAATGAAAAAATGCTTTTCAAAATGAAAAAACGCTCCCGATTGGGAGCGATTTTAAAAAAGCAAAAGCCTATTGTGACTTCAACAGGCTTTCATTATTTTGCGTTGCTAAACCACGGGTGATGACTGTCACTTTGCAGACTCTCTTCGTATCACATTTAGTGCTCCTCCTGCTTTGAACCAATCTATTTGTGGCTGATTGTAAGTATGGTTTACGGATATTTTATCAATTGAGCCGTCTAAGTGGTTTAACACTATAGTCAGGGGTCTGCCAGGGGAAAAATTGGTTACGCCAATGATATCAATCGTGTCGTCCTCCTCCACCTTATCATAATCCTCTTTATTTACAAAAGTGAGTGCAAGCATTCCCTGTTTTTTCAGATTCGTTTCATGAATACGTGCAAAACTGCGTACCAAAATAGCACGCACACCTAAGTGCCTCGGCTCCATCGCTGCATGCTCGCGTGAGGAGCCTTCACCATAATTCTCGTCTCCCACTACAATGCTGCCGACGCCTGCAGCCTTATATGCTCTTGCAGTTGCAGGCACGGGTCCGTACTCTCCGGTAAGTTCATTCTTTACTGAGTCTGTTTTTTCGTTATAAAAATTCACCGCGCCGATCAGCATGTTGTTAGAGATATTATCAAGATGCCCGCGGAATTTGAGCCAGGGGCCGGCCATAGAAATATGATCTGTAGTACATTTGCCTTTCGCTTTGATAAGAAGCTTCAATCCTTTCAGATCAGTTCCTTCCCATGGTGAGAATGGCGCTAATAATTGCAGGCGTTGCGAGTCGGACTTAACGACAACGGATACTTTACTGCCGTCTTTTGCAGGCGCCTGATAACCAGGATCATCAACCGAAAAACCTTTCGGGGGAAGCTCAACACCAGTTGGCTCGTCAAGCTGGACGCTCTCTCCTTTTTCATTTTTTAGTTTATCTGTAAGGGGATTGAAAGTTAAATCGCCTGCAATCGCAAACGCCGTAACAATCTCCGGAGATGCCACAAATGCATGGGTACTCGCAAGACCATCGTTGCGCTTGGCAAAATTTCTGTTGAAGGATGTGATGATGGAATTTTTTCTGTTTGGATCATCAATATGCCTTGCCCATTGACCAATGCAAGGGCCGCAGGCATTTGCAAGTACCACCCCGCCGATCGTATCAAAGGTTTTCAAGAAGCCATCTTTTTCTATTGTGAAGCGAACCTGCTCACTGCCAGGCGTAATAGTGAACTCCGCTTTTGTTTTCAGGTTCTTATCAATAGCTTGCTGGGCAAGCGAGGCCGAACGGCTTATATCTTCATACGAAGAATTCGTGCAGGAACCGATCAAGGCAACCTCCAACTTTTGAGGCCAGTTGTTTGCTTTCACTGCGTCTGCAAATTTACTGATGGGCCATGCAAGGTCCGGAGTAAAGGGCCCATTCACATAGGGCTCTAATTCGTTCAGATCTATTTCTATCAGTTGGTCATAAAAATTTGCAGGATTTTCATACACTTGCCCGTCTGGCCTCAAATACTTTTTTATTCCATCTGCAAGAGCCGAAACTTCCTGCCGATCTGTTGCTTTTAAATAAGCGCTCATCTTTTCATCGTAGGCGAAAATGGAACAAGTAGCACCTATCTCTGCCCCCATATTGCAAATAGTTCCTTTCCCTGTTGCACTTAGGCTATCGGCACCTTCCCCAAAATATTCCACGATAGCACCTGTCCCACCTTTTACCGTAAGTATGCCAGCTACTTTTAATATCACGTCTTTGGCTGATGTCCATCCGCTCAGTTTGCCGGTTAATTTCACGCCAATAAGTTTGGGCATTTTTAATTCCCACGCAAGTCCAGCCATTACATCCACTGCATCTGCACCGCCAACACCAATAGCCACCATTCCCAATCCCCCAGCGTTAGGTGTGTGGGAATCCGTCCCGATCATCATACCGCCTGGAAACGCATAATTCTCCAGCACAACCTGATGAATAATGCCTGCGCCTGGTTTCCAGAAGCCAATCCCATATTTATTGGAAATCGAGGCAAGAAAATCATATACTTCTTTATTTACATCCAGGGCTGTTGCAAGGTCAGAAACCGCACCCGTTTTGGCCTGTATCAAGTGGTCGCAATGCACTGTGGAAGGCACCGCAACTGTTGGCCGGCCGCAGGTCATAAATTGCAATAAAGCCATTTGTGCTGTCGCATCCTGCATGGCCACCCTGTCAGGTGCAAAATCCACATAATCTTTTCCCCTTTCATGCCCTTTGGTTGCAGGCTCGAACAGGTGGGAGTATAATATTTTTTCAGCCAGGGTAAGAGGATGTCCAACCAATGTGCGCGCAGCATCAACTTTGGCAGGCATTTCTGAATACAATTTTTTGATGAGGTCCAGATCAAAAACCATAGTGAATTTATTTTAGAGTGATGTGGATAGATTTTTGTTCAATGACGATGATAAACAGTGAATTTGTTATCCGAGTATGCGAAATTACCTAAAATTGCGTTATCTAAATTAACACAAACGTTTCCTGTTCTTCGTATTTTTTTTTAAATTTGCTTTATGTACAAATTAAAATACCTTATTGAGTGGCATGCGTATGGCGTTTGTACTGCCATTGGAGAAAGGCTGGGTATCGCCACTTCAAGAATTCGTACATGGTTTGTATACATTTCATTTCTTACGCTCGGTTCTCCATTGATTATTTATTTTGTATTGGCATTCTGGATGAACATTAAAAGATATATTTTATCTGCAAAAAGAAACCCGGTGAAATATTTATAAGAATAAAATTCAAAGCGCCGCTTTTCTTAGCCTGACTAGTTTTTCCAACAAATTTTCAAGTAAATCTAATTTCAACATATTCGCTCCATCGCTTTTTGCAAGCGCAGGATTTGGGTGTGTTTCAATAAACAAACCGTCTGCTCCACTTGCAATAGCAGCTTTTGCTATGGTGCCAATGAGCTGCGGGTTGCCACCCGTGACTCCGCTTGGCTGATTGGGCTGCTGCAACGAGTGCGTGCAGTCCATGACTACAGGCACACCATGTGCTTGCATCCATGGGATGTTTCGGTAATCAACCACCAGATCCTGATAGCCAAACGTGGTACCTCTTTCAGTCAAAATAATCTTATCATTACCCGCTTTCTGGATTTTTTCAACAGCAAATTTCATGGCAGGCCCGCTTAGGAATTGACCTTTTTTTACGTTGACAATTTTATTTGTTTCGGCAGCGGCTATCAATAGATCAGTCTGGCGACAAAGAAAAGCGGGTATCTGCAAAACATCAATATACCTGGCCGCAGGCGCAGCTTCATCATGTGCATGGATATCTGAGGTGGTTGGCAGTTTATATTTCTCGCCGATTTTTTTTATTAATGCCAACGCCGCATCATCTCCAATCCCTGTGAAAGAAGACGAACTTGTGCGGTTTGCTTTTCTGTATGATGCTTTGAAAATATAGGGTATTCCCAATTTTTTGCAAATGGAAAAAACTTTGCTTGCCACTTCCATAGTCACTGCTTCGCTTTCCACAACGCAGGGGCCGGCAACTAAAAAGAAATTATTCTCATCGTATTGCTGTGATGCAAAAATATCTGTAAGGAAACTTTTCATGCCGCGAAGATAATTCATAGTCGGGAGTTCAACTTCAGCAGTCCCGAGGTTCCAGTTTCGTTATGTGAGTAAGAATTCGCAAATTCGCACATTATCCAATTGACACACTGGTTATGACAAAAGAAAAAATACTGGTTATCGGCGCTTCCGGACAAATAGGGGTAGAGCTGACCCTTGCATTAAGAAAAATATATGGCAATGCGAATGTGGTGGCCTCCGACCTGCGGGAAGAAAATGATTTGCTAAAGGGGACCGGCCCCTACGTTTCGCTGGATGTCATGAATAAAGAGATGCTGCACGTGCAGGTTATTCGTCAACACATTACACAGATTTATTTGCTTGCCGCCATCCTTTCAGCGACAGGTGAAAAAAACCCGGGGCTTGCATGGCACCTTAACATGCAGGGACTGTTGAATGTACTGGATATTGCCAGAGAAGAAAAATTACAAAAAGTATACTGGCCGAGCAGCATTGCAGTGTTTGGGCCCACCTCGCCAAAAAAGAATTGCCCGCAGCAAACTATCATTGAACCAATCACGGTTTATGGTATCAGTAAGTATGCAGGAGAATTTTGGTGCAATTATTTCCATAATCGGTTTGGCGTTGACGTTAGAAGTATCCGCTACCCTGGATTAATAAGCTATAAATCTGCGCCCGGAGGGGGCACTACAGATTATGCCATCGAGATTTTTCATGAAGCACTTGAAAATAAATATTACAAATGTTTTTTGAAAGAGGATACTTACCTGCCGATGATGTATATGCCGGATGCTATCAAAGCAACAATAGATTTGATGGAAGCGCCGGCCGAAAAGATTACTGTCCGTACTTCTTATAATGTCGCTGGAATCAGTTTTTCCCCAAAAGAAATTGCGGAAGAAATAAGAAAACATATTCCTGATTTTAAGATGGAATATGCACCGGATTATCGCCAGTCCATCGCGGATAGCTGGCCACAAAGTATTGATGATTCCATTGCCCACCATGACTGGGGATGGGTACATAAACATGATTTGAGTCGTATGGTTACTGATATGTTTGAAAATCTGCAATAGCCCCCTTTTCTTAAAAATTGTTAATTGTTCACTAATAACCAGCAATCTGAATAGGGTATTTGGTAGAAATTCATTTTGCAGTGAAATTGCGTTTTCTTTTAATGAATACTATATGTATAAATTAGGGTTGGCAGCAGGGTTGTTGATTAGCGGCTTTATTTCATCGGGACAGCAAAATATAAACCTACAAAATGGTTTGTGGAGGGCTGTGGTAGAAAGGAGTGACGGGAATGAAATTATTTTTAATTTCGAAACAAAGGACAGTGCAGGGAAAAAAATCTTGTACATCTGCAATGCAGCGGAGCGTCTGCTGGTAGATGATATTGCTGTCGAGGGGGACTCCGTTTTTATCACCCTTCCTTTTTTTGAATCCCAGCTCCGGGCAGTTATCATAAATGGCAACAACCTAAGAGGTGTATGGCTTAAAAGGCTTGTCGATAAATACCAGGTTATTCCTTTTAGGTCCTACTATGATGAGTCTTTTCGTTTTAATGTTGAAAGAGCGGCAACGGCTAATGTTTCAGGCAGGTGGGCCGTAAGATTTGTAGGGGCCGCTAAAAATGAAGAGCTCGCAATCGGCGAATTTGTCCAATTGGGAAACCACGTCACGGGCACTTTTTTGAAACAGACGGGTGATGATCGTTATCTGGAAGGTGTGATGGATGGAGATTCTTTAAAACTTTCCTGCTTTGATGGGGGACATGCTTTTCTATTCAGGGCGAAAGTTGACCGGGACAGTATTTCAGGAGGTCAATATTTCTCTGGACCTACTTTTAAGCTCATGTGGGTTGCCAAAAGAGATCCTAATGCGCGGCTGCCTGATGAATTCAGTCTCACAAAAATGAAATTGGGCGAATCAAAATTTGATTTTTCATTTAAAGACATTGACGGAAGGCAGGTTTCTATTCATGATACGCGCTTTAAGAATAAAGCGCTGTTGATACAGATCATGGGTTCTTGGTGCTCTAACTGTATGGACGAAACTCCTTTCCTGAGTGGGCTGTATGATAAATACAAAAGCAAAGGAGTTGAAATCATTGCACTTGCTTATGAACGCAGCACAGATTTTGCGAGGTCTCAAAAAAGCCTGCGCAGTTTTCAAAGAAGGTTTCGTGTAGGATATCCAATATTGATAACGGGTGTAACTGTGGATGATTCGCTGCGAACTGAAAAAACATTGCCTCAATTGGAAAATATCGAAGGGTTTCCTACCACCATTTTTATTAATAAAAAAGGCGAAGTGGAAAAAATTCATACGGGGTTCAATGGGCCGGGAACAGGCAGCCATTACGAAGAGCAAAAAAAAGAATTTTATCAAATTGTGGAAGGTTTGCTGCAGTAGAGAATCTACATCACTTTAGCCGTTTAAACCAGGGGCATGTGCGCTGCTCGAAGCTCCCACCTCATGGCATTGTAGGTGCATGAGCGTCACAAAAATGTTTTAGAAACTTCATGCATCTTGTTCAATAAAAAAAATCCCAATACGCGCTGCGTGCATCGTTATTTCGTACCTTGATGCCTAAAACAATTGCTATGTCAACGCGTCGCACTTTCCTGAAACAAGCATCGCTCGCAACTACCACTCTCGTGGTCAACAAAAATAGCTGGTTTAAAAAACAACCGCTCATCGGGTTGCAACTTTACACACTCCGCAACGAAATAAAGAACGATGTGGGCGCTGTTATTGCTAAGGTGGCGGAGGTAGGCTACACTTCGGTTGAAGTTTTTGGTTACAATGACGGAAAATTTTTCGGTCATTCTCCTGAAGAGTTTGTAGACATAATCAAAAAAAATAATCTGAAAACACCCAGTGGCCATTATATGATGTTGGATTATTTTATCAAGGGCAATGAAGACCAGTTGAAGAAAACTGTTGCGGACGCGGCCACGATGGGACATGATTTTTTTGTCGTTCCCTTCCTCATTGATTCGATGCGTACAAGCCTGGATGATTACAAAAAATTGGCTGAAAAAATAAACAAAGCCGCCGTTGAAGTAAAAAGCGCGGGAATGAAGCTGGCATATCATAATCACAACTTCGAATTTAAAGATTGGGGTAACGGTAAAACCGGTTTTGAAATATTTGCAAAGGAAACAGATCCATCGCTGGT
>DATMMJ010000650.1:0-2787 GCA_035569795.1 Puia sp.
TTTAAAGAAAAGATACGAGGCAGAGATGGCGGATTATCTTGAATGGGGCATACATGTGATGGTCTCACAAAATGGCAGAGGCGAGTTGACCATTGGCGATTCCCATGAATATGCATTAACGCATGATCCTTTCGATAAAGATTTTATCAATAAAATGATTCTGGACTATCTCAAAAAATTCGCTCAGTTCAAAGACAATACTTTGATTGAGTCGTGGAATGGCATTTATCCAAAGCTCACCGAAGGTGGTACAGACATATTTCTTTCTCCTGATACCTGTGTTTATATCATCAATGGCATTGGGGGTGCAGGCATGACGCTCTCCTTTGGGCTAGCCGAAGAATTAGTTGCTGGCCTATAGGTTCTCCTTTCGCACCTTACCAGCGAAGACAGCCTTGTACTAACTAGCTCCTTTTGTATCTATTTTTTTTTGCGCAGCAAAAATATTCGGTTCAGACAACCTCAGAGTTTATTTTTACTTTTGTAGCCGTCATTTTCATGATCATATAATTAATGAAGAAAATCAGCGCAATATTTTCGGAGAACATTTATTTTTTTATCGGCTATTTGTTATTTCTTTTAATATGCATTTTGCTGTTATCCTTTTATTCAAAGACAGATGGCTTTATTGATTTGAACCCTTATCATACTAAGTCGCTTGATTGGTTTTTCATAGTATATACCAACCTGGGCGATGGGCTTTTCTCCATTGCAATCTTTTTCGTGTTACTGAGGCTGCGCCGCCCACTAGCCGGTTGGGAGATCGTATTTGCATTCCTTTTATCTGGCCTCGTTGTGCAGATTGTAAAAAATTTCTTCCCTATGCCAAGGCCTAAAACTCTTTTGGGTGATGCATACTACCGCTATTTTATTGATGGCGTCACCCTTGTGGGCAACGCCAGCTTTCCCTCAGGGCACACGGCTACAGCATTTGGAACCGCTGCGCTGCTTTCTATATTTAGTAAGAATAAAAAATATAGCTTGCTGTATTTATTTGCGGCCTCGTTGGTTGCCTATTCGCGCATTTATCTCGGGCAGCACTTTTTGCAGGACGTGCTAGCCGGTGCATTGATTGGCGTCCCGGTAGCATTGGTTGTATATCTTGTTTTTGATAACAACCCATCGTGGGTTAGAATATTGCAATTCCGAAAGGCTGGGAAAATGTAAGTTCTTTAATAATAAGACCTTCGTTGCGATGGCAGCTTTGGCTATCAATGAACGGATCCAGCCGGAGTGGGAAATAGATGCAATGAAAACTAGAGGGAATCTGAAAAATAACAACAAGCAAATTGCATGGGGTCTCAACTAGTACCATGAACAAAGAATAAGGATATGATCAACAATAAAAAATTAGTGATTGTTTTACCGGCTTACAATGCTGCGCTCACACTGAAAAAAACGTATCAGGAAATACCTTTTGATATCGTGGATGAAGTGATATTGGTGGATGATAATTCCTACGACAAGACAATTGAGATAGGCCATGAGTTGGGCATTTCGCACATCATTAAGCACGACAGGAATCGGGGTTATGGCGGCAATCAAAAGACTTGTTACAATAAGGCGCTGGAGATTGGCGGTGACATCATCATCATGCTGCATCCCGATTATCAGTATACGCCGAAGCTCATCCATTCCATGGCTTACCTGATTGCAAATAACGTGTATCAGGTAGTGCTTGGCTCCCGAACGCTTGGCAAAGGAGCCCTGCATGGTGGCATGCCTTTATATAAATACATTGCTAACCGCGGGCTCACTTTTTTTGAGAACGTGATGCTGAATCAAAAAGTTGCGGAATACCACACCGGGTATCGCGCGTTTTCGCGGGAGGTGCTGGAGCGTATCAACTATGAGATCAATTCAGAAGATTTTGTTTTTGATAATGAAATGCTTTCGCAAATTATTTATCTGGGTTATGAGATTGCTGAGATAACCTGCCCGACCCGTTACTTTGAAGAGGCTTCCAGTATCAACTTGCAGCGGAGCATCACTTACGGGCTGGGCGTGCTGTATGTTTCGGTTGTTCACCGGTTGTGTAAATGGGGTTGGATGAAAAGAAAGATGTATGAGCCTTTGAAATGAATAAAGGGCATTAATCCATATGTTTTTTCGTTTCCGGGCTCCGCGGGGCAAATCGATTTATAAATTAACCACGACTATATGCGCTTTAGCAAAATTCAAATCATCGTATTCATTGGTCTGGTTGCTGCTGTTTTTTTTATCCCTTTTCTCGGGCGAGTCCATCTGTTCGATTGGGATGAGATCAATTTCGCAGAGTGCTCACGTGAAATGATCAAGATGGATGACTACAGCCGCGTGTATATAAACTTTAAGCCCTTCTGGGAAAAACCGCCGATGTTTTTCTGGATGCAGAGCACGGCGATGAAAATATTTGGCGTCACTGAATTTGCAGCGCGTTTCCCCAATGCAATATGTGGCCTCATTACCCTCATTGTTGTCTTTATTTGCGGTAGTAAAATCTATGATAAAAAATTTGGAGTGCTTTGGGCTCTTGCTTACGGCGGCTCGCTTTTCCCAAACATGTATTTTAAATCCGGTATCATTGATCCCTGGTTTAACCTGTTCACCTTTCTTGCGCTGTACCATTTCATCTTATACCACTGGTCAAGAAATGGTTTTGATAAAGAAGGCCTGAAAAAAAATTCACTTTCCTATGTTGTATGGTCAGGGATATTTATGGGGCTAGCTGTTTTGACTAAAGGCCAGGTGTCTCTGATGGTTTTTTTATTATCACTAGGCGTTTATTTTATCTATAACCGTTTTCGT
>DATMMJ010000651.1:0-2460 GCA_035569795.1 Puia sp.
GAGATTATCAAAATGTTATCCACAAAGGGGAAGATATCACTTGACGTGCAGGGTTACTTGCGCAAGGTAGAAAATCAAAAAGTGCATTATATTGATTGGCCTGATAAAAAGAAAATGCTGCCCTATATTGACATCTTAAAGGCGAACGAACCGGAGATGGAAATCCTCACAAATTGCACGGATGCAAAACGGGCCGCACTGGTTTTGTATCAATGGGGTGTAAAGGAAATTGTGATCACAATGGGCAGCAGAGGCTCCCTGATCTACGATGGTGTTGATTATTACAATATTCCTGCATTTAAACCCGAGACAGATGTAGTTGACGCAACGGGGTGCGGGGACACTTACATGGCTGGCTATTTGTACCAAAAGATAAAGGGATCAGGGCTGCAGCAGGCAGGTAATTTTGCCGCTGCAATGGCCACACTAAAAATAGAATCATCCGGCCCATTCACTGGAACAGAAAAAGAAGTTTTGGACTTATTGGAAAAGGCTAATCAAAGATCACGTAGCGGCTTTTGACTTAAAAAAGAGATGATAGTAGCCATTGTTCATTCAATCGTTTGTTTAACCTGCAGACAATTTATATAAATTACAACTACCTTTAGAACTCTACTATTACTATGGCCAATAAAATGATTTACAGGATGAGAAGTGATCTTTTACGACTTGCATCAATCCCGTTATTTATTGCTTTATTCTTCGTGTGGGTGGATTGCAAGGCACAGTCTGTAATTGC
Source organism: Puia sp. (assembly GCA_035569795.1). Classification (GTDB taxonomy): domain Bacteria; phylum Bacteroidota; class Bacteroidia; order Chitinophagales; family Chitinophagaceae; genus Puia. Next base: position 740 of record DATMMJ010000651.1, read on the forward strand.
CAAACCCGTGCGCATTGCAGTCGCCCGCATCACCCATGATCATGTCGGATGGATACTGCGAAGGAACAAGGCAGATATCGAGATTGCGGGAATTTACGAGCCAAACGCAGAGTTGGCCGAGCGGTATTCAAAAAAATACGGGTTCAGCAAGGACCTTATTTATAATGATCTCAATAAAATGCTCGATGCTGTGAAACCAGATGCCGTTGTTGCTTTCGGCTCTATCTATGAGCACCTGGAAGTTGTGGAGGCGTGTGCGCCGCGACACATAGATGTGATGGTGGAAAAGCCGCTTGCCGCCTCATTGAAGCAGGCATTGAGAATGGATTCTCTTGCAAGTAAGTACGACATCAAGCTACTTACCAATTTTGAAACTTCATGGTATCCTACCACGATAAAGGCTTATAATCTAATAAACGACAGCAATTACATTGGCAGTATAAAGAAAGTTGTGGTCCACGATGGGCATCAGGGACCCAAAGAGATTGGTGTAAGCAAGGATTTTTTTGAATGGCTTACTGATCCTGTTCAAAATGGTGGTGGAGCTATAGTGGATTTTGGATGCTATGGAGCTAACCTGATGACTTATTTAATGCATGGGCAGACGCCCGTTTCTGTTACGGCTGTAACGCAGCATTTCAAACCAGCTATTTATCCCCACGTGGATGATGAAGCTACCATTGTATTAACCTATCCAGACGCACAATGTATTATCCAGGCATCCTGGAACTGGCCATTCGGTAGAAAAGATATGGAAATATATGGCAACAAAGGTTACATAATTACTGTGAATAGCTCTGTCATGCGCCTAAGAGTCCAAGGAGATTCCATCGAACATCAATCGCAGGTAGCGGAAGGGGATGTTGCAGTATATACGGATCCCTTTTCTTATTTGGCAGATGTTGTGCGCAACAAAATAAAAGTACCCGAAAATGGGCTATATTCTTTGCAAACTAACCTAACCGTTGTGCGCATTCTGGATGCTGCGATCAAATCTGCTAAAACAGGGAAAACAATCTATTTGAAAAAATAATTTTATATTAATGGCATTGAAGGTTAGCCATAGACCTGCTGTTAGCAGGATAAGTGGTTTTAAATGGTTAAAAAACTGTGTGCTGTTAAAAACATTTCTCAGGAATAAACGTTTATATATTCATTAAATGTCATTATGAAGAATAATAATCAATTGTCTTTGGAATTTTCCTCCGGTGAGCAGCAGTATGAAGGCACGATAGAAAAAAAGAAAGGGAAAGAGAATGAAATTTATTTTCATGCTGTTTTCAGTGGTGCTAAATACAGAGACGTTCAATTTAATGCAGATTTTTATCCTATAAAAATTAAGCTGCTGGATCAAACTCTAATAAAATGGGAATGTAAATCTGAAAATATCAGAGAGTCATTTAAATACCCCGCAGGTGCAGCAATAGCAAAAAAATTAAGAGAGAGCGATATCACGATTTTTTAACTTTTTGTTTCATTCGACTGTTTTTTCAAAGCAGCCTCTTGGTGCTTCCACAGCTCACTGAAAATAGGACTGTTATTTCTCAGCGATTCAAAACTCCCTTCATCAACGATGCTCCCTCGTTGCAATATATAGACATGATCGAACATCCATAGCATGTGAAGACGGTGTAGTGAACAAACAATTGCCTTATCCTCAAAGGCTTCAAATAGTTTTTTGTAGATATTAGCTTCCGTTTTGGGATCCACACTACTTGTTG
>DATMMJ010000652.1:0-2185 GCA_035569795.1 Puia sp.
CCATACGAGGCCAGCAGCCAGAAAGCCATTATATAATCCCTGGTTTGCAGCCAGGGTTTTGGTAGGCTTGAACAACTCATCTGGCAGCGCATTTTTAAACACTATCCTGCCTTTCGTTTCCCAGGCAAACATTTCAAGCCATAGAATGTAAAGGTGCTCCAGAGCAATTATTGCGATTAAGATTTCTCCAACTATTTTCATTTTCTAAAGTATTTGATGGTTGCAAGTATACGCGGTAAAACCATTCGATCATTTTTTTTTGAACTATGCTATTTTCTGTATTCCAAAAAGGGGTAACAGACATGCCTATAGAATCAAAAATTGTGAGATACCGCAATAAAGAAAGCCATGAGATAACTCACGGCCTTCTGCAAATATCATCACATGAATAGTCTTTCCTGCGGCGGTCTTATTCCTAACAGGCGAATATAAATGGTAGTTTGGCCTCGGTGGTGCGTCTGGTGTTCGAAAGTCTTGATCATCAGCGCATATCTCGTTTCTTCCATTCCAAAGAATTTCTTCTTTTCGCCCCATTTATTTACGTCTGTATTTTTAACTGCATTAATACAATAATCGTAACTGGCAGTCACATAATACATCACTGAATCCTTATTTTGCGCTGTGGCGCTGTGTTCCAGATCTGATTTCAAGAATCCAGGAGGCGCTTGGTCGACAGCATTAGACATGATAAACAAATTGCCTTGTGCTAGATGCAGCATCTGTTGGGCAAAACTTCGTATGCTATCAACTGCTTTAAAAGAATACTTACTTGCCGGCATTGCATTCAGGTAGTCCACGGTGTAAGATTTAGCACGTTCCCATTCCTTTATCATTTGTGCTTTGATATCCTCTGAGCTCAATGATTGTGCATGGGCTGCAAAAGAGGATACAAACGCGAAAGCCGTTGTCAGTGCAATTAGTTTTTTCATAATAGTTTGTTTTAAGTAAGCAATGTAAATAAAAAAATGAGAGTCGATTCTAAATAATGGATGAACGCTGCGGTTCCCGATAAAACCGGTGGCGGTGAGTCGTTTAATTACAACCTGTTGATTTTCATAGTAAGACCTCCGCCCAGAGCAAGAAGAATAAATATTAATTTTTGTCAAACCAAATCATGTGAAATCCGTGAAACCTTTCAAAATAGCAAGGTTTGCCATTGATAAATCTGGGGCCAGCCGACTGAACCCGTGCACTGGACGAAAGGTCAAATTGCATGATAAAAAAGTCCGGTATGGTGTATATTTGCCTCGCCACGAGAACGCTTTTTAAAAAAAAATTCTTCATCCTCCGTTAAACAAGTTCATAAAATGAGAGTTCATATACAAATGTTACAAATGAGCATTTTATCTCTGCTATTGCTTTCATGGGTCTCATCAACGGCTCAACCAGAAAAAAATGAAAGAGCATTTTACCAAATTACCGTGTATCATTACAATAGTGCTGATCAGGAGAAGGTTTTGGACAACTACCTGCAAAATGCATTACTGCCTGCTTTGCACAGATTGGGATTACTGCATATAGGAGTCTTCAAGGCTTTGGCTAACGATACTGCCGCTTCCAAATTATTATATGTATTTACGCCAATAAAATCATTGGATAACATCATAAAAATTCCTGCAAAACTGCATGAAGATAAACCGTATCAAACTGCAGGTGCAGAATATATTAATGCGGTTTACACTGCCCCACCCTATCAGCGCACCGAAACAATTTTGTTGCAAGCATTCCCATTAGCGCCGCAAATGACTCTGCCTATGCTAAAATCAGAAAAAAAAGACAGGGTGTATGAATTGCGCAGTTATGAGAGTGCCACAGAAAATATATTCAGGAACAAGGTGCAGATGTTCAATGACGGAGATGAGATTGGCTTGTTCAAAAAGCTGAACTTCAATGCTGTTTTCTACAGCGAGGTAATTGCAGGCAACAAAATGCCCAACCTGATGTACATGACGACTTTTGAGAATATGGCCGACAGAGATGCTCATTGGAAGGACTTTGGCAATGACCCATACTGGAAAAAGCTTTCTTCAATGCCTCAGTACCAGAACAATGTTGCCCATATTGATATCACATTCCTGCGACCAACTGATTACTCGGACTTCTGATGTTCCGGGTTTTATCTTTTGCCAGGCTTAAAGTAAAAAAAAATCAAAATATTATTTCCCCTTTGGGTGCAGGTCCAAGG
>DATMMJ010000653.1:0-2625 GCA_035569795.1 Puia sp.
TATTTTTGGAGATATTTTTTTAGAAGATTTAAAAATATACCGCGAAAATAAATTGAATGAAGCCGGTATTGAATGCGTATTCCCTTTGTGGAAGGAAGATACGAAAGCGCTCGTTAAAGAATGTATTTCACTCGGTTTCAAAAGCATCATCGTTTGTGTGAATGAAAGATATCTTGATAAGACTTTTTGTGGTAGAGTAATTGATGAATCATTCCTTAATGATTTGCCGGGCAATGTCGATCCTTGCGGTGAGAACGGCGAGTTCCATTCATTTGTTTTTGAAGCTCCAATTTTTAAAAACCCGATTCCATTTGCGAAAGGAGATATCGTTCATAAAAAATATGAAGCGCCAAAAAATGCAGATCATAACAATCATTCAAATCCCACACCATCGGGATATGATTTTTATTTCTGCGATTTGATTCCCGCCTGATTTTTCTGTGAGGCAGCAAATGTCTTCAAATGAAGGATACAAATTTATCAACGAGCCGAAGTCGTCAAGAGCCCTATCAAAAAGGCAAGTATCTTTACAAAACAAACTGCTTATATGAAATTCAACGAATTGATAACGGTCACTTTCACACTGTTTGCTGTGATTGATGTTCTAGGCTCCATACCGCTGTTGGTAACTTTGAAATCGAAGATGGGGTCATTGAACGAACTGAAAGCAACACTGATTTCGGGAGGTCTGATGATCCTGTTTTTATTTGTGGGCAAGAAATTCCTGGAAATGATGGGAGTGGATGTGCATTCCTTTGCTGTAGGGGGATCTATTGTGATTTTCATCTTGGGGCTTGAGATGGTATTGGGAATAGAATTTTTTAAGAGCGATAAGAATGCAAGGGCAAGCATAGCAGTGCCAATTGCTTTCCCACTAATTGCCGGTTCAGGGACACTTACAACCATCATGTCGCTCAAAGCAAACTATGATGAATCTACGATCCTTATTGCCATACTTCTTAACCTGGTAATCGTGTATGCAGTTCTGCGTTCCCTGAGCCTGTTGGAAAAATTGCTTGGCCCTGCCGGCATGATTGCCGTGAGAAAATTTTTTGGCGTAATATTGCTCGCAATTGCAGTGAAAATATTTACAGGGAATGTGCGCGGTTTAATAAAATGACCTGGTCCCGTAGTTCAATGGATAGAATAGAAGTTTCCTAAACTTTTGATACAGGTTCGATTCCTGTCGGGACTACACTAAAACGCTTGTAAACGATTTATAATCAATTAACTAATAACAATATAATTTACCTTAGTTGGCTAATTTGTTGGCCATTTGGTTGTAAAAATTCCGTTTTGTGTATCGTTTTCTTATTGCTTGCCTCTTCATTTTTCAAGGGGCATTTTTGTAGCTGATTTAAAATCAATTTCTACTCCTTAAGCCACCAAAAAATGGTATCCAAAATGGTAACCTATTTCGCCTAGGTAACTAAAAAACTCCGCCGCTTTCCATCTTGATTTTATTAATCTTTAAAAATACAGTCATGAAAGAATCGTTGCGTGTTCTTTTTTGGCTGTAGACCCATTGAAAGTTCTTCCTTCAGGCAACGTTGTACCGCCGTCCTTGTAATCTTACTATTGCTGGGAAATAGCCCGATAATAATTGATGAATCTGAAACACATCGAACTGGACAAGTTTTATGAAATACAAGACTATCTCTTTCTTACAATGAAATACGGCATAGCACTAATCATACCAAAGCATAAAATAGACAATACCGAAGAAATAAAAGACCTGCTCAACAGAATAGCGACAAATCAAAAGATTCAATTTGATAGCAATTTAAAATGGCGGTGGAGATAAGGAAAGTAGCCAACATTTGCCATGGCAAAATGCGCAGGAATAATGATGTTCTTTAGCTTTGGGTACTTTGCCTAACCATTTGCTCCGCTGGCCAGATTTCAATTGATTGAAAAAACTTAACTCAGTTTATAAACAACAAATCAGCATCGACAAGCCAGGCGGATGGAATGGTTCCCGCAATTCGCCTTGAACGTTGAGTGCAATACTTCACAAAATTCAAAACTAAGGCCTCTATATTCCGGAATGAAATAATTGAATTTTTATCTACACTTTGTTGTAAAGTATCCAGTCTTGTCCAGAAAAGAAAGTATCACTCACCATTATATATTAATGCCTTGGAGTAGCGATAACAATAAAACTATCGAGACCATCAGGACTCAGGTCGACTGTCGTTTGGACTGAGTCATAGGCCACAAATGCAAAGGATCCCGGTGTACCCGCAGTAATAAAACCACCCCTCGTACTCGTAGCTCCGTTACTATCTCTTAATAACCATTTAGGATAAACAGTGCCGGTATGAACAAATGTTAATTTAATAGCGTCGTCGCCACCAAAGGGATCTGCTGTAACTTTTCCAGTAGATGCCGGCGTAATATTTGTGATTCCAATTAAATCAGGCACCCAGACAACGTTTAAATCCGCAAAAGTGCCAACAGCAGGGACTGCACTAGGTACCTGATTTACAATATTACTGATGGTCAAATCATTATACTTAACGTCAACCTGCATAGTTGCTCCATCCGTATAACGGTCATCAATATACATACTTGTATAGTGCAAAATGCTAAGAATACTTATGTTGAAAGAAAAAACACCTGAAA
>DATMMJ010000654.1:0-2287 GCA_035569795.1 Puia sp.
AACGCACCCTCAATGCTGGGATATAAAAATTGGAATCCCGTTTCACGGATCTTATTTGCGCTCACCGTAGCGCTTTTCAAAACTTCCATGCTCAATTCCCCTATCATTATTTTCAAAATAAATGAAGGCACATAAAGTGTGATGAAGAACCTTCCTTTCATTTGCCTGGCAAGTGCAAGCACCATTGTTTTATTATTCACAGGATGGGGCGCAACTGCATTATAGGTGCCGTTCAGCTCTTTATTCTCCAATGCCTCCACATATATGCGGCATAAGTCGTCTACGTGTATCCAACTGATGCATTGCTTGCCATTCCCTAAAATAGTGGCTATGCCCGATCGTATAGGTCTCATGAATTCTTTGAGCGCTCCACCTTCTTTGCTCAGTACTATGCCCGTTCGCAGTTTCACAAGGCGTATGTTCATGGACGTTACCGGCTCAATACTTTCTTCCCAGAGTCTGCATGTTGCGCCAAGAAATGCGGAGTCGGATTTATCTGTTTCTGTAAATGGTTTTACGTTTGGGGTTGACGGATCCGCTCCGTACCATCCAATTGCAGATGCGCTTACCACGGCTTTCACTTTATTGGGGGTTTCTTTCAGCGTTTTTATAATGAGGGTACTGCCTTTGGTGCGGCTTTCAACAATTTGCATTTTCCGCCTTGCAGTCCATCGCTCTTCCGCAATGCCTGCACCTGCAAGATGGATGATGTAATCCGCCTGCTGCATGGCATCTGTGTCTAAGCTTTGTTTTTCCGGATCCCACGCTGCAAACCGAATACCTGGGACAGGAGTCCGAAAACCTGTCAGCGGTTGCCGCGTCAAAACGATTATTTCATATCCTTTCCCTAAAAGCAGCTTGGTCAATGCTTTTCCAATCAAACCTGTGCCGCCGGTGAGAAGCACTGTAGCCATTTGCAATAAATTATGGGATAAAGTTAGTATGAAGGCTATGTTATTGTACTTTATATTTAACCGGTATGGGGTGATCTAACCCTAGCATTGGATCATCGAAATACTGCGCATTGACCATCCGGCATGGACCACTCGCCTTTCAATTATCTTTGCAAAATGAAAATTGACATTCTCACCGTGCTGCCGGAATTGCTGGAAAGCCCTTTTGCGCATTCTATATTGAGAAGAGCAAAAGAAAAAAACCTGCTTGAGGTGACCGTGCACAACCTGCGGCAATGGGCAGTCAATGAACATGGCCAGGTAGATGACTATCAATATGGGGGCGGAGCGGGCATGGTGATGATGTGCGAGCCACTTGCAAATGCCATAGAGCATCTTTCAAAAGAAAAAAAATTTGATGAGGTCATTTACATGACTCCTGATGGAGAGCAATTCAATCAAAAAATGGCGAACCACCTTTCTCTAAAACAAAATCTATTAATCATATGCGGGCACTACAAAGGAATTGATGACCGCATCCGGCAACATTTCATCACCAAAGAAATTTCTGTTGGTGATTATGTGCTGAGCGGAGGAGAACTGCCCGCAGCAATTGTAGTGGATGCGATAGGAAGATTAATTCCCGGAGTGCTGGGTGATGAGACTTCCGCCCTTTTTGATTCTTTTCAAGATAATTTATTAGCTCCTCCGGTTTTTACAAGGCCTGCGGACTTCAGGGATCTAAAAGTGCCCGATATATTATTAAGCGGGGACCCGAAAAAAGTGGATGAATGGAGGAACGACCAATCGTTGCAACGAACCAGCCAACGAAGGCCGGACTTGCTCAATGATTAATACCAGGGTTTTGGCTGACTAAATGAACCCATTTTGTAATTTTTATTAACCATCCTTAGCCCCCCTTTCTTCAGGCATCCCCATCTTTGCAATGCCCTTTTTCTTTGTATTAAAGCCTTTTGTATTTTTTTGGCCTTTATCCAAATTTAAAAAAAATGACAAATCTATTAGGCAGTCTGATAAAAAAGGAGAAAATGGAGACAAAAAAGTTCATTGTCTAACCCATTGGTATTATGTATCACTACAATATGTACAAGGATTCAAGGAAAAAAACTTACCGCTTACGTAAGGCTATTGACGATTAACAATTCATCATTGACCACTCACTGTTTTTTCCGAACTTGCACAAAAATTAATGGTTAAACATCTTCAGTTACAATTATAAATTATTTGAATGAAAATATTGCTTCGTTATATCAAACCTTATCGCTGGCTTGTCGTACTGGCCCTTGGACTTGCCGCCGTCAATCAGGTATTTTCACTGTTCGCTCCCATGATTACTGGTAAGCTTCTTAACTTATTTGCTATTCATCCTCATA
>DATMMJ010000655.1:0-4079 GCA_035569795.1 Puia sp.
TTTGATAATAAATAAATAATGTAAGACGCAAAAATCAATTAAATATTACTCGAAAATAATAATTTCTTGCAAATGTCCTTAACCTGATATTATCAATGGATAAAATGCTAAAAATCAAAGTATTATAATTATATTTTATAAGGTTGCTTCAGAAGGATTTATTTCATGCCAAAATCCCAAGATAAAAAATAGAGCTATAATATAACTTGCCAAATTGGAATCAATCTGCTTCCTGAATTGTCATGATCATTAATTTTCAGAGCAACTTATTCTAGCATAGGAACCGACTTTCTGAGCAGGGCAACGGCTTTTGAAATTAATGTAGTTACAATTGAAGACTTTACTATTAATTTACTGATACAGACTCTATCCCACGACGGAACGTTAAAGTAAGGGGCCAAATAGTCTGGGGCTTTCTTCGGCATCTAGCTTTTCTAAGAATTCCCAAAATTCTTTTCCCATTTCTTCCGGGGATGTAATAAAAATTTTCGCGATATCCAGCGGTATATATGTTGCAACCCTGTTTAAAAGGCTCCGGATTTCTTTCAAGGCTCGAACCTGATTGGATTTTCTATACTCTTTGCTATACTCCAGAATTGCGTCAAGAGCAATGTCCATGCTTATGAGTAAGATATACAATTTTAGATCGTTATCCTCAAAGCTATCATTTGGTTTTACTTTAAAAAGAGCCTCTATAGAACTTTTATCAGGCCTGTTTAAATATGAAATTGTATAGGGATTACCATGCTTAATGCTGCACAAAAATGAGTACTGCATATAAAAAAGCTTGCAAGCATTTTTTCTCTTTTCTTTCTCCTGAATTTCTTTGTCAGATATTTCTTTGACCATATTCCATATAGTCCAAGGCGTCTTTTTAAACTTCGCATGTTCAACATGAATTTGAGAATTATTACCAGGGTCAAGCATGATCTTTCTAAGTGTCAATGACCTTTCCCACAATGCCGCAGACGTGCTTCCGGCGCTCTCTATAAAGCCATTTTCAATTAACTGCTTTGTAGTGTGAAGGAGTTCAACTATAGAGCTCAAATAAATACCGCAAGTGCCAATTGTTTTGCTCCTAAGTTCGTCATCGATGTCAATAACTAGACCATCTAGAGCATTTTCATATTCTTTTTCAATTAGATCATAAATCGTTTTATATACAAGCTTATTATTTTGATTAACTAACAGCTGCAAGTCATGAATATTTAGCTCCATTATTCGAAATTTAAGTCTTTAATAAATTTTGCGGTTTTCTAAATAGCACATGGTGACATACATCCAATTCAAGAGAAGTTCCGGGGATGAGGGTGCAGGGATAGAGTGCCCATATTGTCAAAAAGGGAAATCGGCATCCTTATTTTCGATTTTGCCACCTAATTTCTTTCCTAAGTATATAGCTATCGTCGCGGTAAGCCCAACCACCAATTCAGCCTCATCAAAATTAGGTATCAGCCCTTCTCTTAAATGTCTTCCTTGTTCAGATGAGTATCCCCAAATTTTTTCTATTGCAAGGTCTAATGGACGTGGAACAATACCAGGATGCTTTTTAATTATGTCGCCAAGAGTTGCCTTTTTATCACCAGTAATTTCTCTGCTCGCGCATTCAAGACAAGCAAGCGAATGTTGAATAGCGCCCGTAATATCAGGCACTGGACGACGAGATAAATCATGAATAGCTTCTTTGATCTCAGTTTTTGCTGTTTCAAGTTTTGCTGTTTCAAGTACTGTCTCTACTTGTTTAATTGCTGTTTCAAATTCTTCGGCCCCTCTATATTCAATCGATCCATATTCTATTTTCCATCCAATTCCGCTTTGTTTAAAATATAGATTTAGATCATCCTGAAATTCTTCCCTGTAGTTTGTATCTATTGCATTCCCAAAAGCTTCAATTATGTCATAAACAAAAAACCAGTCGCATTCCTCAATAAGTTGACTTGCTTCATATTCAATATTCGGATACTCAGTCCAATTATTTCTATCAGGTGTGATGCTTAAAACCCTGCAAATTATTCTCCTGCAGAATGAAGGCTGATAGCCACAATCATAAACTAATTGAACAATAAATTGGCGAAGCCCCAAAGGTGCATCTTCACGGATTGCAATTTCCTTTTCCGAAGGGGTATACCCAAAGCGATTTGAAAATCTTGCATTCATAAATTTAATATTTTAAGGCGTATTTAACGAATCCTCTCTTTTATCAGATTATTGTTTTCAATTACTTTGGTTTTATACACTAGTATTTGTTCTTTCGGATATTTTTCATCTGTGGCCAACAAAATCTCTTTTTGATGTTCCGGTGTGATCTTATATCCCAGGATAATTTCAGAAACCACGACAATGGGAAACTCCCTCACTCGCTTCGAATAAAAACCAATTCCCAGTGTATAAAACCTGAATTCACTTTCATATCCCCAAAACGGCTTTTTGAGATAGAACGGTTCAAGATCATCGCGTTCTCCAAGTATTGAAAACTCAAAGGGGGCTTCTGAATACTTAACCAATCCAAAACCAGTTTTCAACTGCCGGCATAAATCGACGGTTTTAAATCCTAAACAATAACCTGCGTGCTCATCCCCATATCTTTCCCATAATTTTTCATTAACCGGATCAGTACTGGTACTCAAAATGCCGTATAGATCGAAATTCCTCCGTTTTGACATCCAGATCCTATACTGCTCGTTAAGTATTTGGGGATGTTCTTTGGTTAATTTCCATTGTTTTTCAGCTGCGCTACGGAGTTCATTCGCTGGTAACTCTGGGTTCATCACTGCGGCACTAGCCAATAATTTATAGAAATACATTTGATCTTCTATTTCGGTGTAATCAAACCTGGCATCTGGGCGTACATCCAGTGGATCATTTAGGTCAAATGGATGCGAAAAATATAGTTGCCGCAGGAGCAATACGTTCTTGTGGTTGGCGTCTTTCCAGGAGCGGTATTTATAAACATAATCCGGTGCGTTCCTTGCGACATCCGCTTCAATCTCTTCAAAACTAAAATAAACTTTGGCCACCGGAAATGGTTTTTGAAAATAGAAAATGTATGCAAAGGTCAACACATTTGAGCATATATAAGGAGGGTCTTCAATCGTTGGGCTATTTTCAAACCTATGGCAAGAATAAAAAGATAGCGATAGGTATTCTGTAATCAAGATAGAGCCATTATGTTTTCAAAGAAGTTCCTCGGCAAAAAACAATAGATCATAGAGCGCATATTGATAAACGGGCAAACTAAATGCAATGAAAGTGAGGATGCAGGACGTCGGCAACCAGGATTCGTTCATAAAAAGGGTTAAAACACTTTATTCTTTCATCAAACCTTGGCTTAACTTTAATTAAAAAGATGCGAATCAAATTTTTGCTATCAATTGCCGCGTTGCTATATGCGGGCACAGGTTGGGCGCAGGATGACCCACTGCTTTCATTCACTATCAAAACCGGTATTTGTCATGGGGCAAAGCCTTCCAGAATTACAATAGTCGCAAAGCGTAGCGTACTCAAAAAATATATGCGACAGGAATCGCCCCATTTTGACAATTGTAATTATTTGTTAGAATCGGTTGATGATATTTTGAAGGAGGCTACGCCTGGAAGTGGGGGGCCGGGGGGAGATGATGGCGACAAGATATATGTCAAAGACCCTGCTGAATTTATTGATCTTTATGAAGAGTCAAAAAAAGGGAAGGTCACCGGTGAAATTTGCGTCAGTAGCGACGGGAAAGTCTCTTTCAGCATCGGTACGGACGATGCGAGGATCGAGATATCAACCGATGGGAAAATTTCCATTTCTGCAAAATCTCCTTCCGGGATTACGCATAGCGCGGAATTGTAATTCTCTTTCGGCAACCGTTTTTAGATAAGCATTACCGCTACTTTTTATAAATTCAACGATCACGAACTTAATAACAAACCGCCTCTGGCATTCGTGTGGGAAGAGCAGAAAAGCAGCGTATATTTATGAGTTGGCTATAAGACGTTTTGAGCATGCCCTTAGATTTAGAACAAATATGGATTGAAATAGACTGCCCTAATTGCCAATATGGTTTTGAGGTGCAAATGATCGACGCAAAGCTGCA
>DATMMJ010000656.1:0-12441 GCA_035569795.1 Puia sp.
AAAAATAAATGTTTTTTAACATTAGTATGAATCAACGGTCGTTTTTGTTATTAAGGCAATAGGAGAAAAAGCATAATTGTTTGCTGGGTATACAAATGAAAAAAAAAGATTTTCGGAAAAAAATTGGTTTATGGTATTTCTATGATGAGGAGTGGGTTGGCGGCGCTTACTATATTCAAAATCTGGTTATTGCTTTCAATACCCTTGAAGATTCCTTAAAGCCTTATATCGTATTATTTTCAGACCCAGAGCTATTCCCTGTCTTCAAAAAGATCACGGACTATCCCTATCTGATGCATTCTTCAGAATACGACCCACCATTATCTCTTCCTGAAAGAGTCATAAATAAACTGACTAGTGTCATACTGAAAAAGAGATTTATAAAAAAAAGAAAATTTGAGCTTGACCTCCAATTCCCAGTATTCAGCTCAGGGGTTAGCCCAAATGGTAAACCAGAATATTTGCATTGGATACCAGACTTCCAGGAACATTATTTGCCTGAATTTTTTTCAAAAGATGAAATAGAGCGAAGGGTGACCTTACAAAAAGCGATTGCATCGCAGCCCGGCTCAAAACTTTTGCTGAGCAGCCAATCTGCCTACAAGGATTACAAAAGTATTTATCCAGATGCTTTGACAAAAAACTTCATTGTCCCTTTTGCAGTGTCTCATCCAGCCAATCAGCAGGTAGATATCCAGGCAGTAAAACACAAGTATCATATTCCATCAAAGTACTTCATTTCGGCCAATCAATTCTGGGCGCACAAGAACCACCGCATAATTATCCAAGCCATTAAAATATTAAAAGACGAAGGTATCGAGGTTTGCGTAGTTTTCACTGGTAAACAGAATGATTGGAGAAACCCTGCTTATTTTGGAGAACTGGAAGCTTTGGTGAAGAACAATAATCTTAGCGATAATATTCTTTTTCTGGGGCTAATAGATAGACTAGAACAATTACAATTATTGAAACATGCAGAAGCCGTGATTCAACCTTCCAAATTTGAAGGCTGGAGTACTGTGATCGAAGACTCTAAAGCGATGAACCAGTTTGTGATATCCTCTAATATCCCCGTTCACCAGGAGCAATTAAACAGTAATGCTATTTTCTTCCATCCGGAGGATGCATTTGAATTAGCAAATATTATTAAATCTGTAAATCGTACGAGACCTGCAATAATTCCAAATAAATATACTGAAAACGTAAAAAAATACGCCGCAGACTTTTTAAACATACTTGAAAGTTAATTATACTCATTAGATGAGCGATATCTTGATATTAGGATCCGAAGGTTTCATAGGAGCCAACCTTACAGCTTTTTATTTGAAAAAGGGCTGGAAGGTGAGTGGCATTGACCATTTTGATAACCCAACTCAGCCGTATCATTACTATAAACAGCTGGGCATATCAGATTTTACCGCCTTGCTACTTAAGAATAAATTTAAGTTTATTGTCAATGCCGCGGGCTCGGGCAATGTGGGATTCTCGATTACTCATCCTTTGGGTGACTTCGAATCCAATTGTTTTGAAACAGCCAAAATACTTGACTCCATCCACATAACTGAGGCTAAGAGCATTTATTTGCATATATCCAGCGCTGCAGTATACGGCAATCCTCAACAAATGCCCGTCAAGGAGGTGGACAGGATCCAGCCACTGTCGCCTTATGGCTGGCATAAGTTTATGAGTGAATTGTTATGTAAGGAATATTTTGAAATATATGGTATCCGCTCCTGCATCATTAGACCATTTTCAGTATTCGGGGTGGGGCTAAAAAAACAACTGTTTTGGGATATTTATCATAAGTCAATTGGAAATTCCAAGGTAGAGTTATTCGGCAGCGGACAAGAGAGCAGGGATTTTCTATATATAGATGACCTTATTAAAGCCATTGATATTTTATTAGATAAAGCTGCCATGGAATCAGAATGCTATAATGTTGCTAGCGGAATTGAAACCACTATACAAGAGGCTGCCCAATTGTTTTTAAAGTATTTTCCTTCAAAGGTTTCGATTTTTTTTAATGGCCAGACCAAGCCTGGAGATCCCTTAAAATGGAGGGCGGATATTTCAAAGATCAAGGAACTTGGATTTAGCCCCCATATACAAATAGAAGAAGGTTTGGAATTAACTTATAGATGGATTAGTAAGCTGCAGTAGTTTACGGAGATTTATATACAGTCATACTGAAGGGAAATATGATAAAAAAGGCAATTAAGGTAATTCTTGGTAAAATGGGTCTTACTATTAGCAAGAAGAACAATTCGGTTATTCTTACTAGTCACGGAATGACCGAAGGCTTACGCCGCATGATGCACTTGCAATTGAACCCAGCCACTATCATTGATGTAGGCGCTGCAGCAGGCACCTGGACAGAGAATACAGCTGCTATATGGCCCGATGCTCAATTTCTGTTATTTGAACCATTAGAAGAAAGAAGATTGGATTTGCAAAACTTGAAAGAGCGTCTAAAAGATAAAATATTTCTAACTTTTACTGCTGCAGGCAGCGGGGAGTCTGAAGTGAATTTTCAGGTATCTGAAGATCTTGATGGCAGCGGTATTGCAACTGATAACCTCCCCTCTAATACCAGACGCATCGTAAAAATAACTTCCATTGATGCGCAGGTAAGAGCAAACAAACTACCTGCTCCTTATGCTATAAAATTAGATACTCATGGATACGAGATCCCCATTCTTGAAGGCGCTGCAGAGACCCTTAAAAATACACGATTTGTCGTAATTGAAGTTTATGGGTTCTATATAGCTCCTGGTTCACTTGTTTTTTGGGAGATGTGCCAATATATGAATAAGCTCGGATTTCGGTTAATAGACATAGTTGATATCGGGCGGAGGCCGGGAGATAACGCTTTTTGGCAGTGTGATGCTTTTTTTATTAAAAATGATAACTCACTATTCCTCAGCAATACTTACCGGTAATGCAATCCTATCCCAAGATTTCTATAGTAACTGCAACGTTAAACCAGGCCTCATTCATAGAAGAAACCATATTATCCATCATTGATCAACAGTATCCCAATCTGGAGTATATCATCATTGATGGAGGTAGCAACGACGGAACAATTGATATTATCAAAAAATATGAGCACCGTCTTGCTTACTGGATATCGGAAAAGGACCGGGGATTATATGATGCATTGAATAAGGGTTTTCAAAAAGCGACCGGTGAAATTATGAGCTGGCTCAATTCAGATGATATATTGCACCGAAAAGCGCTTAGCACCATCGCCAGCGTATTTATGGATTTTCCTATAATTGAATGGTTAAGTGGAGTGCCCAGTCAGGTAGATGAAATGGGAAGAAGTATTTGGGTAGGAGTCGAAACCCCATGGAACAAATACAGGTACCTAAATCTAGATTACAAATACATCCAGCAGGAGGGCATTTTTTGGAGGAGAAGCCTTTGGGAAAAGTCGGGCGGCTATTTGTCAACCCAATATACACTGGCTTCAGACCTCGAATTGTGGTCGAGGTTTTTCAATTATGCCCACTTATATTCCTTGCCTGGACTAGTTGGATGTTTCCGGCTACGCAGCGGCAATCAAAAGAGCCTGGAAGGTGGCGATAAATACCACGAGGAAGCCATCTCCATTCTTAAGAAAATGCCTATTACAGCTGAGGAAGCAAGAATAAGGAAAATAAAAAGTTCCTTGTCCTATAGATTGCTGAAGTCATTGAATTTTCAAAGACTGTTTTATTTGTTGGGCTATCAAAAAGTAGAGCAAATCGTGGACAAGACTCCTTCTAAATTATATTTTGACAGAACCAGCCAGCATTTTGTCTTGGGGGATCAATGATTGCAAAATCATAAGCAGTACTATTAATTGTAATGATTGCAGGATGGAAAATAAGGAACAATTTGCCAAGCGGTTCACTGTCCAAATTTTAATGAACGACCTCGAAATCTTTATTGCATTAGATGATCATAACTAAATTATCAGGAGGTCTGGGAAATCAAATGTTTCAATACGCCGCGGCGAGGGCTTTATCAATCAAGTGGCAAGAGAAATTACTCTTCGATACTTCCCTATTTTCTAACCAGTATCCAAATGTTGACAAAAGAGCTTACGCCCTCGACATTTTTAAAAACATCAAGCCTAGGTTTTCAAGAAGTTTTTTGTCTGGCGGGTTTTATATGCATTCCAGATGGGATAACAGGATTAGAAAGATCCTTGGCGCCAGAACCCGCAAAGTATTAAGAGAAGAAGCACACTCATTCAATCCATTTTTTAATGAGATCACAGCTCCTGTCTTACTTGAAGGGTACTGGCAGACTGAAAAATATTTTAAACCTTTTGAAAATATAATACGGAAAGATTTTGAATTTCCGGGCTTCGAACAATCTGATAAAAATAACTCTATCCTCAACGATATTTTAATGAATGAATCGGTCTCCGTTCATGTAAGGAGGGGAGATTATGTGAATTATGGCACGGAAAACAAATTCTATGGCGTATGTGATAAGGAATATTTTCAAAATGCGATTCAATATTTTTTGTCAATAAAAAATGATTTAAAATTTTATTTCTTCTCAGAAGATGCTGCATGGATTCAATCTCATTTAATAAGTGATGCATTTAGCGCAACCATTGTAACTGGAAATTATGGCCAGGAAAGCTGGAAGGATATGTACTTAATGAGCAACTGCAAGTATCATATTATAGCCAATTCTTCTTTTAGTTGGTGGGGGGCCTGGTTGAGTACCAGTGCGAGCAAACGAGTGGTGTCTCCCTCAAAATGGTTTAAGACCGATGATCCCTTTTACGAGCCAAACGATGTCGTGCCTGGGAGTTGGGTTAGGATGTAGTATTCTGATTGCTTAAGAAAAGTTTTAAGAAATTAATTTATTAGCATGGATGGGTCTGATTCAATTGTTTCTATTATTGTCCCCTGTTATAATCATGCTCACTATCTGGAAGAAGGGCTAAATAGCATTTTTCAGCAAAGCTTCACAAACTGGGAATGCATCATCATAAACGATGGCTCAACAGATAATACTAAAGATGTAAGTGAAGCGTATGTAAATAAGGATCCACGCTTTAGACTTATCAATATTCAAAACTCAGGTGTTTCAGTTGCCAAAAACACAGCCATTGCCGTGGCAAAAGGAACTTATATTTTTCCCCTGGACGCCGACAACAAGATGCATCCGGAATGTTTACGGCTTTGTATTAGTGAATTTGAAAAAAACCCAACCACCAGATTAGTGTACACAGAAGCCGAATTATTTGGTGAGGATACGGGCTTATGGAATCTTGACCCATTTGATTATAAATCGATGCTGAAATATAATATGATAGATAACTCAGCTATGTTTCTCAAAAAAGATTTTCTCAGGGTTGGGGGATACCGAATCAATATGGTGCAAGGACTAGAAGACTGGGATTTTTTTATTGCGCTACTTTATGGCGTGAGCAAACAGCAGGTAATTAAAATCAATAAGCCCCTGTACTTCTATAGAGTAAGTAATTCAGGTAGAAGAATGACTGTGGCATCTAGTGGGGGGCAAAAGGAAATGCTGGATTGCATGGTGTACAATAACTTTTTTATTTATAAAGAATATTTCCCAGAGATATTTACCCGGATTCATGAATATGAATTCCAAAAGACCATGATGGCAAAGCCTCCGATAAAATGGCTATCCAGATGGATGATCAGACTGTCTTCCCTCAAGAAACGTTTTACTTCCCCATGATAAAAAAAACGGTCGGCAAGCTGCTTGAGACACTCAGAATAAAAAAGCAGGGAATAAAGGTCGATTTGTATTTCAGGAACTTCTTCCATTCTTTGGAGGCCAGGACAAGGCTTATTGCAGTCCCTTATTTGATAAAGAAAAGATCCAAACACGGAGTGTATGCAGTGAATCTTAATTCTGATTGGTTAGGTCTTGGCGCCCGAATAGTGAAAACCTTAGAGATATTATTATACTGCGAGGAAAATAACCTGACGCCTCTGATACAGTATAACTACCAGCAAAAAAATAAGGCAAATACGGATTATTTTGGCGAACTATTTTATTATAAGTACGCAAATAAAAAAGAGTTTCAAAAGGCCAAATATACAGATACAAGGTACATATATGAGCTTGGCTGGAAAGCGGACTACAACATAAAATTAAAGCTGGATTTTGCAAAAACACTCTTCGATAAATATTTAGGTATTAATCAGGATATACTTACTGAAGTAGACCTGTTCTGTAAAAATAATTTCCATAACAAAAGGGTGCTTGGCGTTCACTACCGCGGAACAGACAAAGCCGGTGAGGCGCCTCCCGTTGCAAAAGAAAACCTGCTGCTTGAGATAAGAGAGGTGCTGGCTGAAAGAAAAGAATTGCAAATCCTATTTCTTTCTTCTGATGACGAGCAAATCATTCAATATGTAAAAGAGTCTGGCTTAAACGTTCCTGTGATCAGCCGGGAAGACGCCATGAGGTCTAATGACGGAGACCAGTTCCACAGGAAAAAGGAAGTTTCCAAACTGGTTGTGAATCGGGATGCGATCATTAATATGCTTTTATTATCCCGGTGCAATTATTTATTGAAAACGGCTTCCATTTTAAGTGAGTGTTCTGTCATTTTTAACCCTTCCATCGAAGTGAAGCTTTTAAACAGACCGCATTCCGAGGCCTTAACATGGTGGCCGTTAAGAGAACTTCTCGGTATTCAAAAAATGGATGGAGATGTATTATATGATTTAAAAAATCAGGTAAAATTTCAGCATTGAAAAAATAATGGGAGAGGGTTATCATTGCGGAGACTAGGATAGTTTTAAAAAAAAATCCAAATTCCGATGGAGAGGTGCTAAACAATGGAACTTTGAAAATGCATTATGGTATCAGAAGCGCTACAGATTATTCGACTAGATGGCTTAAAAAGATTTGGGAAAAATAATGATGGGGGATATGTTTGCTCGGAGAGCCTCGTAAAAGCATGCAAAACTCTTTTGAGTTTTGGGATCAACGATGATTGGTCATTTGAGAAAGATTTTACAAAACTTTCAGGTGCTACATGCTATGGCTTCGATTATTCCATTCATAGGACGAGCTTTCTAAAAAAAGGTGTCAAAGAATTCCGTTTTTTTGGAGGAGATATAATCAAAAGAAGGAAGTTTACCCCGGAAAGAATTGCCAAAGGCTCCCGACATATTAATGATTTTATTGACTTCAATCTATTTTTTCTAAAAAACAGATTTTATTCCATCGGTCTTGATACCACTAGCCAAAATCCTAACTTTTTGGATATTAAAACCATCATTGACAAATATCTGCCCTCACAAAATGATTTCTTTTTAAAAATGGACATTGAAGGAATGGAATATGAAGTGATGGGGGATGTGCTCAAATTTCAATCGCGCATACCAGGTATTGCACTAGAAGTACACTCTATACATAATAAAATAGATGCTTTTGAAAATATGCTCTCTGGTTTGCAAAATTATTATTACATCTACCATATCCATGCTAATAATTACGCAAGCCTTGACCGCGTTCATGGATTTCCAGATGTTGTGGAATTGTCCCTAATAAGAAAGGACCTGATTGCACCTCCTTCGTATCACAGTAGCCTGTGTTACCTTCCCCTTGAAACCTTAGATATGCTTAATGACCCCAGTGGTAAGGAGTACGTATGGGAAGTGTAAACAACAATAATTTGCCCCATATCACTTTTGTGATGCGCGATGCGATAGGAGGGGTATCCTACATGAATCAACAGATCATTGGGCACTCGGGACTTATTACGTATTTTCAGGTACACATCGTGCTGGTTAAAAGCAACCAGGACAATTTGCCAAGATTTCTTGATAAATTCAATGCGACAAGCATTGAATATTTCAATTACTCCGCGCTTGAAAACTATTATTATATGTTAAAGCGGCTGCATAAAAGTATCCATAGATACCCGGGAATTATTGTGACCAATGACGGAATGGAAATAACATCCATTAAATTATTCGGATCGGATTCTTTTATATATGCCATCATCCATGACTTTTATAACCTGAAACTGGTTATTCAGGAGTATGAATTAATGGATGTTTTGATTTGCCATACAGAAATCTTTGCAAAAGCGCTCAGCAGCGCAGGAAGGGTATCACCCAGAGTGGATTATCTGCCTCATGGCGTCGCAGTAGATACCTATACTCAGTCGGTATCAACGCAAAACACGGGGACTCTTCAGCTGATGTTCATCGGTCGTTTTGTCGCATCCAAAGGTGTTCAGTTACTTTATGAGATCAATCGGCAACTAGAAGAGAAAAAAATAAAAGTGGAATGGAAAATAATTGGCGATGGGGAACTCGAAGACTTTGTCAAGGATCAATGGAGCAAATCGGGGAATGCAGCATTTTTTAAGCCGGAGGATAAACAAGGCGTATTGGAAATTGCCAGAACCTGTGATATTTTTGTTGGCCCATCTGTTTACGAAGGGTATGGGATTGCCTTACTCGAAGCTATGTCCTGCGGTCTGGTACCGATAGTTTATGAACTACCTGTAGGTATTACCCCACTTTTGGATATTGATACAGGATTTAAGATCCAGGAACATGGCTCCACGCTACCCTTTGCGGATAAAATTGATCAATTGCACCGGGACCGGGAGCTCTTGCAAAAAATGAAAAAGAATGCGTATGATTTTGTCGCCAAGAATTTTGATATAGCCCGAACTTCAAAAAATTATTTGGACTCTTTTTTAAATACAGGATCACTGCAGAAAAAGCAAAAAAAAATAAACAGCCCCAGTTCATTTGGGGTTTTTGATAAATGGTATGTACCCAATTTTATAACGATCATTTTAAAGAAGATAAGAAACCTGGTTAAAGTAAAACAATGAACGCAAACCCTTCTCCGCTGGTGAGTGTGCTGATGACAGCCTATAACCGGGAAAAATATATCCACGAAGCTATTGAAAGTGTATTAGCGTCCAGCTACACGCATTTTGAGCTGATCATAGTAGATGATTGCTCTACCGATAACACTGTTGCGATCGCTCGTAGCTATGAGGCAAAGGACTCTAGGATAAAAGTATTTCGGAATGAAAAAAACCTCGGCGATTACAATAACCGGAACCAGGCAGCAAGATTTGCTTCAGGCAAGTATTTTAAGTATGTAGATTCTGATGATCTTATCTATCCATATGGTCTGGAGGTGATGGTGAATGCTATGGAGCAATTCCCTGGTGCAGCACTTGGCATTACTTCCAGGAACGTAATTCCATTTACACCATTTCCTATTTTGTTAACTCCTTTAGAGGCATATCGCAAACATTTTTTTGAATATGGCTTTTTGGATTATGGCCCTACAGGCGTTATCATTCTTGCATATGTGTTTAAAGAAAATGGGATGTTCAGCGGAAGAAGGTTTGTAGGTGACAAACAGTGCTGGTTCAAGATCGCCAATATGTACTCTGTTGTAGAATTGCCACCTTCATTAACTTTCTGGAGACAACACGAGGAGCAGGAAATGAAAATAGAAGAAAAAGCAATACAAAATGGTGATTTGTTAATGAATTTTCAATTAGTGAACGAGGTATTGTCGAACCCTGATTGCCCTTTGAATGAGTATGAAAAAGAAATAATAATCCGCAGACAGCGAAGAATATATTCCAGGGTACTAATAAAGCATCTCTTAAAAACCGGGGAAATCAAAAAAGTGTTTAGGACGTTTACTGAATCACAATTATCCATTAGAGATTTATTCTGACCTATGGGAATTTTGTCCAGGGGCGTTCGTTTTTTTAAAGAAAATACATTTCTCGCAACAATGAGAAAAATTGTCTATTTGCTCGGAGCTGCCATCAGCACTTTGTTGCATTGCTTTAGAAAAATCCGCTTTTTTATATATACTAATTGTTGGGTGGATACAATAAGGGGAAAGGTTCACATATCTGGAATCGGGAATCGTGTCCATATAGGCAGCCATACAACTTTATATGAAGACACCGTTTTTGAAATCAATGAAAAATCTAGCCTGAAGATCGGAGATTATTTTACTCTTTCCTATGGCTCCCTGATCTGTTGTCAGCAGGCCGTTGTAATCGGCAATTATGTTATGATTGGCGAGTATTCAAGTATCCGGGATACCACCCACGTCTATGATGATCCAGGTATCCCCTATTGTTTACAGACAGATAAATCCGCCGAAATTTCTATTGGGAACAATGTTTGGATTGGCAGGGGATGCATCATAATGCCAGGGACAACCATCCAGGATGGAGTGATCGTTGCGGCGAACTCAGTAGTCAAAGGAGAGCTGGAAAAGAATTGTATGTATGGGGGGACTCCTGCTAGCTTGATAAAAAGGCTCAAGAATTAAAATGACCATTCTTGTTTTGGGTGGATTCGGTAACGGGGCAATAGAGAACTTTTACGTAAAAGGTTTTGGCCATCTTCCCATAGATGTGGAGACATTTGATATCACAAAAGGCTACTATGAAAAATTGAACAAATCGCTTATTAATAAAGTGGTTAATAAAATTGAGCCAGCCTTTTTTTATACAGCGATCAACGATCAATTGTTACACTTCATACAAGGAAAAAAATATGACGTCATTCTCCTTTTCAAAGGACTCACTATATTTCCGAGTACCATCCGGCAGTTAAAAGAATATACTCACCTACTATGTTGCTATAACCCTGATCATCCCTTTAAATTTTTTTCTGAAGGAAGCGGTAATGCCAATATTTCCGAGAGCATTTCTTTATATGATCTGCATATTTCGTATTCTGAAAATATCACAAAGCAACTAAAGGAAATTTATCACATAAAGGCTTGCACAATTCCATTTGGCTTTGATGACAGCCCCGTGGACATTCCCTCCTTAACTCAAAGCCAAGATACCATCTTATTTGTTGGGGCCTATGACCACCAGAGAGCCCTTTTCCTAAAAAGATTATCCGAACCAACACTTTGTATTTATGGTGATAAAAAGTGGTATTCGCGTACCTATCTTGACCCTGCGCTGCGAGACAGATATGCCGGAAGATCGCTTTATGGAGATGAGTATAAGAGCGCTGTCAAAGAGTCCACTGGTGTGCTGAACCTCTTGCGTAAACAAAACATTCTAGAAGGTTCGCACAATATGCGAACATTTGAAGTTCCGGGCTATGGAGGGCTTCTTATTGCTAACCGTACACCAGAGCAGCAGTCTTTTTTCCAGGAGGATACCGAAGCAGTCTATTTCGATTCTCTAGAAGAATTAAAAGACAGGATCGGGTTTTTAAAAAAGCATGATCGTCTTATTGACAAAATAAAGGCTGCCGGTTACCAGCGCTCGCTCAGGAGTGGATATTCATACACAAGCAGAAGTGAGCAATTGTACGTTGAAATAAAAAAATATTTATGAATAAAAAGGTTATGCTAAACCTTGGATGCGGGGCCACCCGTCCGCAAAACTGGATCAATACCGATTCATCTCTGAATGCGCAGGTCCAAAAAATACCTGTTTTGGGCGATTGGTTGGCAAAGGCTTTTATTAAATCTGCTTCTTATAGTTCTGATAATGTAGTGTACATGAATTTGAACACGAAATGGGGCTTTGCATCCGAAAGCGTGGACGTAGTGTATGCATCCCACCTTTTTGAACATTTATCCCACCGGGCAGCTACGCTTTTTCTTTCTGAAAGTTACCGGACTTTAAAGCCAGGGGCCGTGGTACGCATTGTAGTGCCTGATCTCTACAAAACTGCAAAAAAATATGTTTCTGAATATGAGGAAGGTGATAGCGACGCATCAAAATCTTTTCTCTGGGCTATCAATATGGGTCTTGAAAATATGTATCCCTACAAAAGCAATTCTTTTTTGAAAAAGACCATTGCACGGTGGCAGGAATATCCACACCAGCATAAATATATGTATGATGAGTTATCCTTGCGCGTCTTGCTCGCTGCCCATGGTTTTCAAGACGTAAAATCTTTGACCTATGGCGTAAGCGACTCTATAGAGGAAATCAAAGACGTGGAGGGAGACAGAGAGCATTATATTTCGATCTATATGGAAGCTAGAAAATAACGTTTAATGAAGATATCGGTTTGCATACCTCAATATAACCGCATTGCTTATTTGCTCAGGAGCCTGAAACAGATTGAAGATCAACATTACCAAAACATTGAAGTGGTAGTCAGCGACGATGGGTCCACCGACAACACAGCTGAAGCAATCAGGGATCTGCAGAAGAATTATAAATACCCTCTGGTTTTCCACGAGAATGAAAAAAATTTGGGATATGACAGGAATTATAGGAAATCGATCGAACTGGCATCCGGCGATTATTGCATCGTTATTGGCAATGATGACTCGCTCTACCAACCGCAAGCGATAGAAATTCTTGTAGATTTTATAAAAAGGAATGATTACCCGGAATTGGGATTTTCGAATTTTGTAGAAGATGAAAATCCCGGGGTTGTTGTGCAGCGTGCGTCAGAGAAC